>JAGGWL010000300.1 GCA_021157555.1 Deltaproteobacteria bacterium
CCTTCTGGATGATGCCTTGATCAGCATAGCAGGCATGCACAACGTGCAAAGTGTGAATTTTGCCGGAGGAGAGCCTTTTTATTATTTTGACACAATGCTGGAATGTATTGAACGATTAAAGAGAAATGGTATCCATTTTTTTTCATTGTCCACCAATGCCGGCTGGGCTTCCAGTGTTGACGAAGCCAGGAAGAAGCTGCAAATTCTTTTAAAACTTGGCTTGGGTTCTATGTGGGTCAGCGCTGATGGGTTTCACCAGCAGACAGTGCCTCTGGATAATGTGATGAATATTATAAAAGCCGGCAATATCGAAGCACCCATGGGGGCAAGATTTTCGGTTAATATCGTTTCAACCTATCTGGGTTATTTTTCTTATGACTGCACTGTCAATCGCAAGACTAACTTGATCCGTAAAAAGATATGGGATGCTGGTGTATATGCCATAGAAACATTTATCAGCCCGCATGGAAGGGGGGCATTTCTTATCCCGGATGAGTTACGGTTAAATAAAAAGCTCGACCGTAAATGCTGGGAAGTGAAACTCGGCATGCTTGATCCTGAAGGTCCTTCTATGCTTTCAATAGATCCCTCCGGTCATGTTGATGGATGCTTCGGAATATCTCTCGGCAATCTTTATAACAACAGTTTAAGGACTATTCTACGTCATTATTTTTATACCCCCGGGCCTATAGTCAAAATACTTCGGGAAAAAGGCCCTCTTGGCCTGAGAGATCTTGCTGTTGATAGAGGTTTTGTTCCTCAGGAAGGTTATTTTGATGAATGTCATCTTTGTCATAAAACAAGAAATTATCTCAAAGAGAACTGTAGTGATGAATTTGGTGAGTTCCTTCAACCTGCTTTTTGTTATCCGCCGGTTTTAGACACCAGAAAGCACCCCTTTGATGAATGGAATCTTGATTGCATTGTATGATCTTCCCTCAACCAGCAAAAAATTATTTCGGAGTTGTACACAAATTCATTCATTGGCCTCACTTCAACAAACGTTCATATTCATCATGATTGCCAATCCAATACCAAAGTACCGTATTACCTTCGAGAAAGCCAAGAACCCGATAGTCATTGCTCACGCGTGCAGAATAAATTGGTTCTTTGTCATCTACCCGCTTGAAATGCAAACTTGGATGGTGGGCATTTATCATCCACATTTGATAAGCCTTTCGTGCTTGCTGTTGCACACTGAGAGGAAGGCGCATATAAAACTTCCAGAATTTTGGAGCCGCCTTTGATTTCATTCTGGTGTGAGTCGCCCATCTTCAGTGATTGCTATGTCGGTTGTTCGTCCAGCACGAGAGTCCTCAAGTGCTTCGTATGCCATTTTGCGCATGACACGTTTCGCTTCCGGCTTATCTAATAATTCGTCCCACTTTTTTTCGTTAGCTTGAAAGCTTTCTTTTGTTTCGTTTTTCTCTTCATTCAACCAGTCATCGCTACTTTTTTGAACGATCTGCAATTCGAGGAATTGTGCGAAATCAACGACTTGCAAAATACGTTCAGGCGGTAGTTTACGTATGATGTTGATTAGAGTCTGTTCATATTTTGAGGATTGAAAATCTGTTTGTATTTCCATCGTCTTACCTCCAAAATTGAGAACTCGTACTATATATCTTTATAATGCATTTAGATTATTATGTATATGCATCGCTGTAAGGGCAACCCCCATAATTGCCCCTTTCAACTTGCCAGGGTTAGGATCAAGAGAGAATTATTCCTCTTAATTTGCGTACTATATCTGCAATATCAGTGGCACGCGTAATGCCTGTGACCATGGCAATCCGGTTTGCTCCTTTTTTCAGGACGTCCTGAATATTATCCTGATTGATACCTCCCATTACTGTAAAAGGTATTCCTATTTTTGGGCTTATTTCCGCAATCGCTTCCGGCCCTATAAAGCGGGTTAATTTTTTTTTGGTTTTGGTAGGAAAAATCGGACCGATATTAACATAGTCAGCTCCATCTTTTTCAGCTTTCAGTGCTTCCTCCAGGCTGTGACTGGAAGCACCAAGAATAATGTCAGGAGCGATCTTTCTTGCGGCGCTTATTGGCAAATCATCCTGGCCAAGATGGACTCCGTCCGCCTCTGCGGCAAGTGCGATATCGAGATGATCATTTATTATAAGGATTGCCTTTTGCGCAAGAGTACGTTTTCTGAATTCAACTGCAAGTTCAAAAATCTTCTTTTTGTCCCAGTCCTTTTCTCTGAGCTGAATAATTTTAGCTCCTCCGGCAAGAACAGCATCAAGGACTTCAAGATTAGATCGTCCTTCTGAAAGTTCCTGACATGTTACCGGATAAATATCTATCTTTTTAAATGCCTCCAGTCGTTCTTTACGATTCATCCGCCACCTGCAAATTTGATAAGTTCAAGTTCGTCACCATTTTTAAGAATCGTTTGCTCATATTTATTTTTATGTAATAATTCCCTGTTAAGCTCCACAATTAGATTTTCTGCCGAAAGTTCCAGCATTAAAAAAAGGGATGCAATATCCAGTGCCTTATCAAGCAAACGCTCTTCACCATTTAGTTTTATTTTTATTTCCATATATTAAAAAAAGCCAAGTAAAAACAACTTGCTCCCTATCTGTTCAAGAATGCCTTGTCCCAGTCTTTCCATACTGGTTCATAACCGCTCAAAGTTATCATTTTTGCAACATCTTCGGGTGACCTTATGTCGGATATCTCAAATTGTTTATCAGCATGTTCTTCCATTGCATATCCACCCGGAGAAGTTTTGCTTCCAGCGCTCATCTGGGTAATCCCCAAAGGTATCAGGTTATTTCTCAGTTGCTCCGGCTCTCTGGTGGATATGATAAGTCCGGCATCTGGCAAAAACAGCCTGAAAGCACATATAAGTTGTACCAGAGCTGAATCATTCACAGGGACTTCAGGCTCATATCCGCCTGTTGCAGGGCGCAGCCTGGGAAAGGAAATAGAAATATGGCTCTTCCAGTATTGATGCATAAGGTAGATAGCATGCAGCCCTGTGAAAGCAGCATCAACTCTCCAGTCTGACAGCCCAAGAAGGACTCCGATGTTAATACGCCTGAATCCGGCTTTTCCACCCCTGTCCGGCGTCATAAGCCGCCATTTATAATCACGTTTTTTTCCCGCCGGATGAACTTGTTTATAGGTTGTTCTATTGTAGGTTTCCTGATAAACGGTTAAACCGTCTACGCCGCTTTTAATAAGAGATCTGTATTCATCTGTGTCCAAAGGATAAATTTCAATTGAGATAGATGAGAAAAATTTTTTTAAACTTTGGGCAATTCTGCAAAAGTAAGAAACCGGCACATCTGCAGGAGATTCCCCGCTTACAAGAAGAATATGGCGAAAACCCAGTTTGTAAATAAACTCTGCTTCCTGGATCACTTCCTTTTCTGTAAGTGTTTTCCGATCTATCTTATAGGTACAATTAAAACCACAGTACAAACAGGAATTCGTACACTTGTTTGAAACATATAAAGGGGCATACATCTGGATGATTTTACCGAACCGCTGCAAGGTTATTTTGTGAGCCTGTTGTGCCATATCTTCTATAAAAGGTTCGGCAGCAGGAGAAAGAAGAGCAAGAAGATCATTATAAGTTTTTTTATCCGTATAAAGAGCTCGTTTTACGTCATCGGCTGTTTTTGCGAGAATTGCTGATTTAACAACATCCCAGTCATACATTTTTATTTTATCGGCAAAGCTCATTATGAA
>JAGGWL010000038.1 GCA_021157555.1 Deltaproteobacteria bacterium
CTGAAAAAGAGATTGACCGCCGCTATGCAGATCTGACCATGATCATCAGACCTGATAAAAGGTATGGAAAAGTATTTGATGTTTTGATTGAATTCAAATTTGTAAAGCTTAAAAGTGCAGGATTAAGTAGCAAGCAGGCAAAAAAGCTGACTAAAGATGAGCTTTACCTGATTCCTGAGATTGTAAATCAGATGAAAGATGGCAAAAAACAGGTGGAAGAATACGGTAAAAAGCTTGAACAAAGGCATGGGAACTTGCGTCTGCAAAAATTTGTAGTGGTGGCATTAGGATTTGAGAGGGTATGTTTTAAAAAAATATAGAGATAATCTCATTTTTTCCCCATAAAAAAACTCCTGTCGGTCCACCCATCTTTCCAATTTTGCAAGGTTGCAATTATTGATCAAACCTTCTAATATTTTTATATTGCATCAATTCAAGCTCGCTAAGGAACGTGGACGAAATAACTTCCACAAGTAGGCGTACAGATTTAGGTCAGGTTTGTTCGATCTGCCCGATCTTAAACAGGCACAAAAGTTGAAGGAATAGCAAGCTATTTCAATATTTTTGTGCTTTCAGATCGGGCAAAGATGGCCTGAAGCTGTGATGCATAGTTGGGGAAGTTATTTTGTCCTCGTTCCTAAGGGTTCGCGCAAAAATAGCTTTACATTTTAAGCGCCGATGCATGAAGGAACACATCCTTGACAAGAGGCAATTATGCAGTACGGAGAATACCGGTTTTTTTGTGTTTTTGAAAATGACGCATACCTTCCGAATTATAAAGGGTCAACTTTCAGAGGAGTTTTTGGCAGGGCATTAAAAAAGGTTGTCTGCGCTTTTAAAAAACAGGAATGCACACAATGCCTCTTAAAACAAAGGTGCATATATGCCCTTGTTTTTGAAACTTCAGTCTCTATGGAGGTGCCTGAAGGTTCAAGAACAGCATCACCTCCCCACCCGTTTGTTATTGAGCCGCCTTTAACAACGGAAACAAAATTTTCAAAAGGCTCCTCTTTTAATTTTAATCTTCTTCTTTTTGGTGAAATCAACAACAGCCTGCCGTATTTCATATACGCATTTGAACAGATGGGCAAAACAGGCATGGGAAAAAAATAAATGGAAAGACATAGAAGAACTGGAGATGATACGCAAAAAGCTGAAAGAATGGTTAGGCGAAGAATTGATAACAAAGTCAATGCTCTATCGGCTGAACGAATTCATACGAATGGCCGCACAGGCAAAGAATTTATGGCAACGTGAAGCTGTTTCTTTTCAAGAGATGGATTGCCTTAAATGGCGGGCTTTATTCAGTTATTCCGCTGCCAGAAATATCGGGGAAAAAATTAAGGATAAAGAAAAACGTAAACAAAAAACTGATGAATTAATTGCCTGCATCACAAAATGGCTTGAAGATCACGAAGGAAAACTGAAAATTCCGCTTTGGAATATTTTGTATAATCTAAGATAGGAGGTGTTTTATGGAAAAGATAATTTTTTGGAAGGACAGGGAAAAGCAGCTTGTTGATCCCCAATTATTTTCCAAAACTGCTGAAACTTTGGCAAAAGAAATTGCAAAAGATAGCAAAAATATCAAAAATTCAAACAAAAGAACTCAAATCCGAAAATTTTATGATGAGATTGTTCGACTTACTATGTTATCGAAAACACATCCTCAAAAAGAAAAAGAAAAATGGGATCAGCTTCTTCCTCTCGTGCATATGATTACTGCCAAAGCAGCTTATGCCAACGGAAGGAATAAACTTATTTCAGATAATTTTCTGCAATTTCTAAGAACTTCAATTGAGCAGATTAAAAAGTGGCCTTCACATAGGTGCCGGAGATACGGAAATGAAAAGTGGACTTATGGCTAAAACCGGTGGAAAGCCCTTAACAGCGTCAGATATTAAAAATTGCACAGAAGAAGAAAAAATTTTAAAGCTGTTTGGAACCAGTGGAGCTGATGATGAAAGGCGGGAAGAACTTGGGCCCACACGGGTTTCTTTTGCAGATGCCTTTTTAAACACAGAATGGAAAAAAATGGCTTTTGACTGAAGTCAAAGCGGAAAATTCGATTAACCGGATCAAGGGAACCGCTGAAAACCCCAGGTTTATCGAACGTGTGCCTTCAGATACGGTCTTTGATTTTTGTATTGCTTTAAAAAAAATGGAAGAGGATAAAAATCTGGAAGATTTTTTAATTGAAGGCTTGAAACTGCTTCAGATGGATGCGCTTGGGGGCAGTGGAAGCAGGGGATACGGTAAAATTGTTTTTGAGTTTGATGAAAACACACCCCTGTAAAGGAGGCTGTTTTGAAATTTTACGAAATTACGATTCGACCTTTTTCTGGTTTTGGCACACCGCTTAAAGGCGATACTCTCTTTGGACATTTTTGCTGGCAGGCTGCATACAAAGCATCACTTGTTCAAGGCGGCCTTAAAAATGTGTTGTCTGTATATGATAAAAAACCATTTGTCATCTTTTCATCAGCTTTTCCAAAATTTAAAAAAAAAGATACTCATTATATTCTAAAACGACCTGATATTCCTCTTTCATGGTTATTCCCAACAGATAAGTTCACTAAAGAAGAAAAATATATAAAAATCAAAGATTTTAAAAACCAAAAATGGATGATCATAAAAGGGAAACTGAAAATTGATCTGGCTAATACTTCATTTTTAACCGACCAGCAGCTTTTTAATAAATCTTTGTCAATCGCAACGCCTGAAACAAAACAATTAATGGAAAAATTCTGATTATAACGGATTTTGGGGAGACCATAATTTGGTCATTTTTTAATACAAAACCTTATTATGCAAGACTTTGTGTTGATAATTATTGGGAGCTTATTCTGCATCACAGTGCAAATCTATTGCCTTTCTGACTGACAACCCTGATAATAGGAGAGAGCAGAGA
>JAGGWL010000069.1 GCA_021157555.1 Deltaproteobacteria bacterium
CAGTACCCTATTTTGTAGAACAGACTGATAACCTTTTATTTATTCACTTTGACGCATCCTCAATTCCGCCCAGGCCCCTGAAAGAAGCGAATTTGCCTCCCTGGAAAAAAGTGCTGGCACAGACTGTAGGTGGCGGAGCAGAGCATAAGCAGATTAAAAATCAGGTTTCCTCTCAAGTATTATCTGATCAACAAAAGAAAAATGGGGATTATGTATCTGAAAGGAATGAGGGGATAAACGCTGAAAAAGTTAATGATTATTACGATCGTGGAAAAGCTTCAAAATTTACGGGTGAAAAGATCGCGCTTGATTTTTATGAAACAGATATAAAAAATGTTTTTCGTATTTTAAAGGAAATAAGCGGTAAAAATTTTGCAATAGATAAAGATGTATCAGGAACAGTCTCCCTTTCATTTGATAATCCTGTCCCATGGGATCAAGTCCTTGATATCGTGCTGAGAATGAATCAGCTTGATAAGGTTTATGAGAATGACATTATCAGGATAGCCACTTTTAAAACCTTGAGACAAGAGGAGGCCGCCTTAAAGAGCAAGTTAAAGGCAAAACAAGAGAGCGAGTTGCAGGAAGATCTTGTTACTGTATTTCTACCTGTGAACTATGGCGATGCTGAAGAAATTGTCAAAATGATTGACCTTGAAGGCAGAGGATTAATATCGGTCGATTCAAGGAACAATACTATAATACTAACAGCAGCGCCAGTTGTCATAAAACGGGCCAAAGAAATTGTTCAAAAAGTAGATAAAATCACCCCTCAGGTTATTATTGAAGCAAGGATAGTAGAGGTAACCGATGATTTTTCAAGAAGTATTGGTGTACAATGGAGCGCCAGTGGTGATTTAAACAAGGTTACAGGCGGTGATTTTCTTGATTATGATTTTGCGTTTAATCATGCTGTTGCAAGTTCATCTGCGATTGGAGGTACTTTTCGAAGAGTCTTGGGCAGCAATGTTCTGGTAGATGCTCAGTTAACAGCAGAGGAGGCTAATAGCAACGCAAAGATAATATCCTCTCCCAAGGTTATAACTCTTGATAATGAAAAAGCGACAATAAAACAAGGCACTCAACATCCGTATCTTGAAAGAGATGACAGCGGTGGATCTTCTGTAAAATTTAAAGATGTTGATCTTTTGCTTGAAGTTACGCCTCATATAACATTTGATATGCGTATCTTTTTGGAATTAAAAATAACCAAGAATGATGTTACAGGTTATTATGGTACTGAACTTGTGCCGATAATCTCCACAAAAGAGGTGGAATCCCTTCTTATCTTGGAAGACGGTGCTACTATAGTTCTTGGTGGTGTCAGGCAAGATACAGTTAATTCAGGTGAAAGCGCCACTCCATGGCTAAGTAAAATCCCTGTTTTAGGATGGTTGTTTAAATCAAAAACCAATTCAAGCAACAAGAGTGAACTGCTGATTTTTATTACTCCTACGATAGTTAAGCTATAAATATTGCGGGGAATATTTTTTAATATCAATGAACTTGTTAGTATTCAGGGCGGTAATATTTAACAAAATGTATGGAGGAGCAAAATGCTTAAAACAGCCAGGCGCACCATAGCTTTTTTTGGAATCGGAGTATTTATTATAATATTTACAAGCTCAACATCCATTGCTGGCAATCAATATTCAACACAGGCCAATGAAGAAGAAGGAAACGCGGCGGCTATGATCGCTGATTTTGTTTTTGTGAGGCCAGCAGGCTGTGTCGCAATTGCAACGGGCGCAGTGTTTTTTACTATTTCTATGCCTTTTTCGGCTCTTGGCGGTAATTTTAAACAATCTGTAAGAAAATTGGTGGTAGAGCCTTTTAAATTTACATGGATTCGGCCGCTTGGCAAAGGGATCTGATAGTCAGATAATATAATACGGGCAAAATAAAGGGACGTACATTAGATGATAAAACATCCTTAGGAACGAGGACAAAACAACGTAAAATTCCAAGACTTTTTAACTTGGATAGAAGACAACGGATTCACTCTTGATCGAGTAAAAGGAAGTCATTATATTTTTGTTCATCCAACTATTGAGAATCCAATAAACGCCTAAAAAACGTTTCAATGTAATGTTTCCCGAATCTCTCCTTCAAGATGTTGATGAGTATAGAGGGAAACACGGTATGAAGCGCTCCGAGCTTCTTACTGCTGCCGCTGAACAATTTATTTCTTCAACTTACTAACATATTCCTAAGAAACGAGCACGAAAAACCTTCCTCACAATCCTCCCTTGTAACAGACTTGGCGAACTAATCCTTGACTTTGCTCTGCATAAACGGGTATTTCCAACAGGAAAGCTGCATCATCAAGTCAGGAGGGCTGATGGCCAAAAAAACTGTCAAATCGGTAAGTTTTAATGCTATGGTTAAATTTTTTATGAAGAGCTATGGTGTTCCTACCAAAAAAGATATACTCAAGCTGCATGAAAGGCTTGACAGGATTGAGAAGCTTATCAAATCATCATGCGAAACAAAAAGCCGTATTAATACGGGTGCTGATAAAAAAATTACAACTGGCAGCTCTGCCATGACGGCTTCTGATGTTGTAGTAAATGTTATTAATAAATCTGATAGTGATGGCATTGATTTTGCCACTCTCAAGGATATAACCGGCTTTGAAGAAAAAAAACTTCGAAATATAATCTTCAGGCTGAACAAAACAGGCAAGATTACCCGAAAAAGCCGTGGTGTATATATCTTGTAGAAAAAGGTAGATTAATATGAATAAATCTGAACAAAAACGTAACCCTGATTTAAAACCAGGGAATAATATCGGTGGTTATTTAATAAAGAAAGTGGTGGAATTAAAAGAGCAGGATTCGGTTTTTTATGAGCTGGAACATATTGCAACCGGAGCAAAACATATCCACATCAGTTGCGAGGATACGGAAAATACATTCAGCGTTGCATTCAAGACTGTTCCTTTTGATTCAACCGGTGTAGCCCATATACTTGAGCATACGGTTTTGTGTGGTTCAGGCAAATTCCCTGTGCGGGATCCGTTTTTTTCGATGATAAAACGTAGTCTGAATACTTTTATGAATGCTTTTACAGCTTCGGACTGGACTATGTATCCTTTTTCGACCCAGAACCGAAAAGATTTTTATAATCTTATGGATGTTTATTTGGATGCCGTTTTTTTTCCGAATATTGATGAACTCAGCTTTAAACAGGAAGGTCATCGTATCGAGATAGAGGATAGCCCTGCTGCTAAAGGAGATAAAGCGAGTCTTTTTGTATATAAGGGCATTGTATATAATGAGATGAAGGGGGCTATGTCATCACCAGATCAGGTTATGGCACGCTCCCTTTTAAATGCGCTTTATCCTGACACTACCTATAGATTTAACTCCGGAGGAGAACCTTCGGATATACCGAATCTTACCCATGCAGAACTGGTTGCTTTTCATAAACGCCATTATCATCCAAGCAATGCTTTTTTTTATACTTACGGAAATTTGCCTTTAAAAGAACATCTTGCTTTTATCGAACAGCATATTTTAAGCCGGTTTGATCGTATAGATCCTGATACGGAAGTTCTTTCTCAGAAGCGCTGGACTGTGCCTAAAGAAGTGTCATATTCATATCCTTTGGGGCAAAATGAAAAACCGGATAAAAAATATCAGATCTGCCTGGCCTGGCTCATATCAGATGTCCGGGATACATTTGAGAATTTGGCCATCAGCATAATAGGGCATATTCTCCTGGGGAACTCAGCATCTCCTTTGCGTAAGGCTCTTATAGATTCAGGCCTTGGTTCAACCTTATGTGACGGAACCGGTTTTGACACGGATAACAGGGATACCATGTTCGTGGCAGGCTTAAAGGATGTTACGCGCTCTGACGGTCTTGAAATTAAAACTATTATACTGAAAGTTATCCGTGATCTCGCGGAAAACGGAATTGACAAGAGGATGGTGGAATCCGCTCTGCATCAGATTGAATTTCATCGTAAAGAAATTACCAATACACCCTATCCGTATGGAATCAAGCTTATACTGCGGATGAGCAGCATCTGGTTTCATGGGGGAGAAGCAGAAGATGTTCTGCAGTTCAATTCCAGAATTGAACGAATTCGACGGGAAACTGCAAACGGGCAATTTTTTGAAAAATTGTTAAAAAAATATTTTTTGAATAATAATCACAGAGTTCTCTTTACACTTGTACCGGATCAGGAGAAAACTGCCGGGGAAACTGCCAGGGTCGCATCTGAGCTTGAAAAAATTATGGCCAACTTGACTGCAAATGATCTGGAGAGCATTAAACAGGATGCGGCAGATTTAAAAAAACTTCAGGATACACAGGAAGATCTTTCCAGTCTGCCTACTCTTGAAATAGAGGACATCCCTGTATCTGTGAATATCGTCAAAGAGTCCGAATCATATCCTATGATTCCGGCAACCTGCTATAAAAAGTCGACTTCCGGAATTTTTTATTTTACGGCTGCTATGGGGATTAATGGTATTGATCAACGGCTCAGACCGCTGCTCCCTTTTTTTTGTCATGTCTTTCCCCGCATTGGCACCCTGCGGCATAATTATATTGAAATAGCGCAGCTTATAGATGAATACACTGGCGGAATAGGAACTTCAGCGTATGCGCGCACCAGTTTCAATACTGCTGGAAACTGTTTATCATATATGGTATTAGGTGGAAAATGCCTTGAACGGAATCAGGAAAAGCTGTTTGAAATATCTGAAGAGCTTTTAACCGGCCTTATCTTTTCGGATCATGTCCGCCTTAAAAACCTTTTGCTTGAATATAGGGCAGCTCTTGAATCAATGGTTGTCCAAAACGGACATAGGCTGGCTATATCTCTGGCATCCAGAAATCTTGCGCCGGTATGTGCGCTGGAAGAAACATGGAATGGTATTCATCATTTTCAGGCTATTAAAAATATCACAGAAAATTTGACAGATCAAAAACTTGCTTCCATTGCGGATGATCTTCATGAAATAGGAAAGTCTCTTTTTCCACGGAATAATTATGAGCTTGCATTGATTGGCGAAGATCGTGCTATTTTAAATGGGACATCTTTTGCAAAAAGCTTGCAAAAAGAATTTAAAGTTGATTCTGGGGTTGTGCCCGATATAAATAGTTGTGATCGGTTCAGACTTTCTAATATTAACCAGGAGAATATTAATATCAGGGAAGGATGGAGTACTTCTACTGCAGTATCTTTTGTGGCACAGTCGTTCAAAACGGTTCGTATGGGGCACAAGGATGCTCCAGCTCTATCACTTATAAGTAAATTACTAAAATCGCTTTTCCTTCACAGGGAGATAAGGGAAAAGGGCGGAGCTTACGGCGGGTTTGCTTCATACAATGGAGAAGATGGTATTTTTTCTTTTGGATCGTACAGAGATCCGCATATAGTGGCCACTCTTAAAGTATATGACAATGCCTTTGATTTTATTAAAAAAGGGTCATATACAGAAGAAGATATTAAAGAAGCCATCCTTCAACAATGTTCGGACATGGATGCACCCGATCCCCCGGGTCCTGCTTCAAGAAAAGCCTTTCACAGGAAACTTGCCGGTTTGACTGACAGCGCACGAATGCAATTTAAGGAAGATCTTCTATCTTTGACGCGAACCAAGGTTATGAAAACCGCTGAGAAATATTTTGATAAAAAAAATAATAAACAGTCTGTTGCGGTTATTTCGGATGAAGAGCAGTTGAAGGAAGCGAATGCCAGACTTTCGGGAGAACCATTATCTATTAATATAATTTAAGCACGGGCACGATGCTGTAGGGGCACGATGCATCGGGCCCCTACAAGTACCACGATGCATCGTGCCCCTACAGATAATAATCGACGGAACGTGCAAAGGGCATTATACATGATGAAAATTGCAATCATAGGCGCTGGCGCCATGGGCTCAATATTTGGAGCAATGCTTTCGGGGGCAGCGGATGTTTTCCTGATTGATCCGTTTGAAGAGCATGTCAAGGCGATTAATACTAATGGCCTTATTATAAAAGATAGTAATAATTCAAAAAAAATATATAATATTCCTGCCTGTATTGATACCTCTATAATCAAATCAAGAGTCGATCTGGCAATTATTTTTACAAAATCGTATGCGACTGAGCAGGCCGCGCTGACAGCTTTGTCAATTCTGGATGAACGCGGACTTGCGCTTACATTGCAGAATGGGTTGGGAAATCTGGAAATTATTTCGGGAATTTTAGGGGATGACAGATCGGTTGCCGGTGTGACTTCTCATGGCGGTACAATGGTATGCCCCGGGGTTGTGAAACATGCAGGAATTGGGCATACGCATATAGCCGGAAACAAGCGTAACCTGGAGGCCGTAAAAGGTGCAGCCAGGGTTTTTAACTCTGCTGGAATAGAGACGGATATCTCCGACAAGCTTGATAGTCTGGTTTGGGGCAAGTTGATTATTAATGTCGGCATAAATGCTTTGGCGGCAATTTTTCAAGTAGAAAATGGTATTTTGGGCAAAACTGCTGAGGTGGAAAAAATTATGGCCAGCGCTGTATTGGAGGCTGTAAGTGTTGCAGATGCTTTAAATATCAAGCTGCCTTATCAGAACCCTCTGGATCAGGTAAAAACAGTTTGCAGAAACACAGCCGGGAACAGGGCAAGTATGCTGCAGGATATTTTAAAAGGTGCGCGAACTGAAGTTGGTGTTATTAACGGGGCTATTGTTGAAAAAGGCAGGGAAATGGGTATTCCAACTCCGTATAATATTTTTTTGTTGGAAATTATTGAAGCGCTTGAAGCAACGTCGGGAAATCGGTGCAGGTAATTTTACCCGTAGGGGTGCCCCTTGTGGGTACCCTTATAACAGGGCAAAGGAGAATATAAATGGAACAGACTAAATTAACCGTTCTGGATATCAGGGCGCGGAAAAATACTGGGTCGATGATCACTTCTCTTACAGCTTATGATTATCCATGGGCACTCTTAATCGACAAAGCAGGTATTGATATAATTCTTGTCGGTGATTCTCTTGGAATGGTGGTTTTAGGTTATGAAGATACTGTAGCCGTCACCATGGATGAGATGTTGCATCATACACGGGCAGTCAGCAGGGCAGTTAAACATTCTCTTGTTGTAGGTGACATGCCTTTTGGTTCTTATAATTCATCGTTTGAAAAGGCAGTGGAAAATGCTACCAGGTTTATAAAGGAAGGCGGCGCAGACTCGGTTAAGCTGGAAGGCGGAAAAAACATGGCTCCTGTTGCAGCAGCTATAGTAAAAGCAGGTATTCCTGTTCAAGGGCATATAGGCCTTACCCCCCAAACTGTATCGGCGCTTGGTGGGTACAAAGCACAGGGCAAGAGCGCTGAGGCTGCCATGGCTTTGATAGAAGATGCCAGGGCACTTGAAGATGCAGGCTGTTTTTCTATAGTGCTGGAGGCAGTTACTGAGCAGATAGCCAAAATGGTAACAGAGGCTGTTTCAATCCCGACAATAGGTATCGGTTCCGGCATACATTGTGATGGGCAAGTTCTTGTAACACATGATATGGTCGGCCTGTTCGATCGTTTTACTCCAAAATTTGTAAAACAATATGTTAAAATTAATGAATCAATTAATAACGCCATCACCTCATATAAAGAAGATGTCGAAAAAAAAATGTTTCCTGAAAAAAAGCATACTTTTACTATAAAGGCAGATGAGCTTGAAAAGGTAAGGACAGAATGAAAAATAAAGTATATTTTATAAATTTGAGGGCTACTTTTAAAGAAAATTTTCTTGCCAAAATTGGGAGGCTGTTAAAGACAGCGGGCATTGCTGAAACTGTTGCTAAAAGAGATCTGGTGGCTGTAAAACTTCATTTTGGTGAATTAGGTAATACGGCATTTATTCGTCCTGTTTTTCTTAGAAAAATAGTGCACTCAATCAAAGAAATTGGGGGTATTCCTTTTCTTACAGATTCTAATACGGTTTATGCAGGCACGCGGAGTGATTCTCCGAACCATATTATGACTGCCATTCAGAATGGTTTTGCTTTTTCCGTGGTTGATGCTCCTGTTATTATTGCAGACGGGTTAAGGGGAAGAAGTGAAACTCCTGTCATAATCAACCAAAAAAATTTTGAAAAAGTTTATATTGGATCAGATATTGTTAATGCAGATTCTCTTGTTGCAGTTGCGCATTTTAAGGGACATGAGCTGACCGGTTTTGGCGGTACTATTAAAAATCTCGGTATGGGGTGTGCCTCAAGAAGGGGGAAGCTGGCACAGCATTCGACATTGTCTCCTAAAGTTGTGAAAAAAAAATGTATAGGCTGCGGTGATTGCGCAGGTCATTGTTCACAAGATGCGATTTCAATTATTAATGGAAAAGCTGAGATAGATCAGGAAAA
Organism: Deltaproteobacteria bacterium; assembly: GCA_021157555.1. Lineage (GTDB taxonomy): Bacteria > Desulfobacterota > Desulfobacteria > Desulfobacterales > BuS5 > BuS5. Next base: position 8,361 of record JAGGWL010000069.1, read on the forward strand.
ATGTATAGGCTGTGGTGATTGTATTATAATCTGTCCTAACAGTGCAGTACAGATTCAGTGGAATCAGACTATACCGATTTTTTTAAAAAATCTGGCTGAATATACAATGGGGGTTTTAAAAGGAAAAGAGGGTAAAACATTGTTTATTAATTTTATAACGAATGTTTCGCCTGCGTGTGATTGTATGCCGCTTAATGATGCACCAATAGTAAGAGATATTGGTGTAGTAGCCTCAACCGACCCTGTTGCCATAGATCAGGCATCTGTAGATCTTGTGAATAAAGAAGAATCTATTAAAAGCTCCTGTCTTAAAACAAATACTTTACCTGGTGAGGATAAATTCAGGGGAATATATCCAAATGTAGACTGGACTATTCAACTGGACTATGCAGAAAGTTTGGGGATTGGATCCAGAGATTATGAGCTTGTTGAGATATAAACCCTTTGTAGGGGCAATCCCTTGTGGTTGCCCTTTGTAGTTGGATCCAGAGATTATGAGCTTGTTAGATATAAACAGGTGAGGTCAGGTCTTTATTCAAGAATAAAGACCTGACCTAAGAATACGTTATATTTTTACAACATTAGATGCTGCAGGCCCTTTTGCAGCCTGTTCAATATCAAATGTAACTCTGTCACCTTCTGCCAGAGATTTGAAACCGTCAGTAGTTATTGCTGAATAGTGGACAAATACATCACTGCCATCTTCTTGTTCAATAAAACCAAAACCCTTGCTGTCATTAAACCACTTTACTACTCCCTTTGCCATTTTTTGTAACTCTCCTTAAAAAAAAATTTTTATCATGGCTCCTGACTTCAGGGTCACTATTGGCCATCAGTAAGAACCGGCTAGTCGCATATGTTACTAATAATATAAAAGCAATGTGCTTGTCAAACATTAAATGAAATTTTTTAAAAAATTATAATATTATAACAAAGAGGTATCATTCATATGTAGGGCACAAAATTTTGTACCCGTTTTTATGTATCAAGAATGAAGACCTGCCCATTATTGTCCTGTCTCGCCACATCAATTTGTACTTTGTATCCGGTTATAGCCTCGCTTACGACCTTTAAAGCTTTTTCAGGATTATTATTGCTTTCACTGAGGTGCGCAAGGATAACATAACGAAGCTTATTACAAATAATATCTTTTAAAAGATTTTTTGCTTCCGAATTGGATAAATGTCCTGTTCTGCTTTTTATTCTCTGTTTTAAATGCCATGGATATGGCCCGTTTATAAGCATTTCAGTATCATGATTGGCTTCAAGTATAATTAATGAACATCTTTTAAGGTGTTCTCTTACCATCATAGTTGCAATACCAAGGTCGGTGGCAATGCCGATTTTTGTTCCGTTGCTGCTCAAAGTAAAACCTGAAGAATCAGCTGCGTCGTGAGATGTGGAAAAAGGATGGATTGTTAATGTTTTGATTGTGAATTGAGAGCCTCGCTTGAAATATTTTTTTCGAGGAATGGTTCCGATACGTGATGCTGCCGCTGTTTCTGTTTTGCGGCTTATAAAGACCGGCAGATTAAAACGTCTGGAAAGCACCCCTACTCCGCTGATATGATCCGCATGTTCATGCGATACAAGAACGGCATCTATATCGTGAGGATTAATTCCTTTTAATTGAAGCCTCCGTTCAATTTCAATGCCGGAAAGCCCTGCATCTACAAGTATTGAGGTGGAGCCGTCGGAAATATAAATGGAATTTCCTTTACTCCCGCTTGCCAGCATGGATACTGAAAATCTGTTTTTAAATGCCGGTATGTCCAAAACCGCCGGCATTACGTTCTGTAGTATCAAGATCTTCAACCAGTTCGAGTTTTACCTGGCAGACTTGTTTTATTATAATCTGAGCTATTCTGTCACCTCTGTGAAAGGTATAATCCTGCTTGCCCAGATTGATCACAGGAATCATAATTTCCCCTCGATAATCCGCATCTATTGTGCCTGGAGAATTAATAAGCCCGATGCCATGCTTAACTGCCAATCCACTTCTGGGACGAATTTGGGCTTCATATCCATCAGGGAGGGCAATAGCTATGCCGGTAGGCATAAGAAATATATCTCCCTTTTTTAAAGTCAGGTCATTCTCAATGGCTGTGGAGAGATCCATCCCTGCTGCATTTGGTGTCATGTAGCAGGGGAGAGGAATATCAAAATTATCCTCTGGCCTTAGGCGGAGCAATTTTATAATTGGTGAACGGTTCATCAGTTTAAAGCAATGCCTTGTGGCTTAATCGTATTTTTCCATTGGCTATCTCCAGAACCTTGACTTTTAAAGTGTCCCCTTCCTGAACAATATCTGTAACTTTGGCGACTCTTTCTTTAGCAAGTTGTGATATATGACAAAGTCCGTCGGTTCCTGGAAAAAGTCTTACAAAGGCTCCAAAATCCATTATTTTAACAACCGTTCCTTCATATATTGCACCGACTTCAGCTTCTCTGGTAATTTCTTCTACCAGTTTAATAGCCTTATCGGAATCTTCCTGAGATGTAGCAGCAATTTTTAAAAGGCCTGAATCGTCAATTGACACCTGAGTATTACTTTCACTCTGGATAGATCTTATCATCTTTCCGCCGGGGCCTATAATTTCACGTATTTTGTCCGGATTAACCTTTATTGTAATTATTTTGGGCGCATGCTGGGATATTTCTTTACGTGGCTTCTTAATTTCCTCAAGCATCTTGTTGAGTATATGCAGCCGCCCGACACGGGCCTGCTGAAGAGCTTTTTCCATTATTTCTCTTGAGAGTTCAAGTATCTTGATATCCATCTGAAGGGCTGTGATTCCGGTTTCTGTGCCTGTAACCTTAAAATCCATATCTCCTGTATGATCTTCATCGCCAAGGATATCTGAGAGGATTACAACCTGATCGTCTTCCTTTACAAGTCCCATTGCTATTCCGGATACAGGCGCTTTTATGGGAACACCGCCATCCATAAGCGATAATATTCCTGCGCACACTGTTCCCATTGAAGAGGAACCGTTTGATTCTAAAACTTCTGAAACAATTCTAATGGTATAGTCGAACTCTTCCTTATCAGGCAGAACTCTTTCTATGGCTCTTGTTGAAAGACCGCCATGTCCAACATCTCTGCGGCTCGGACCCCCCAGCCGTTTTGTTTCACCTACGGAAAATGGAGGGAAATTGTAATGGAGCATAAAAGATCTTGTTTCATCACCGCTTAAAGTTTCAATCCGCTGTTCATCCTGGCTGGAGCCGAGAGTCATCACTCCCAGCACTTGTGTTTCGCCTCTTGTAAACAGGGCACTGCCATGAGGTCTGGGCAAAATACCGGCTTCACAGGTGATAGGCCTGATTTCGTCAAATGCTCTTCCGTCAATACGGCGGCCTTCTTTAAGGATAATATCCCGGGAGATAGTTTTTTTGATTTCCTCCAGGTACCCTGATATTTCATTTTTATATTCTTGCTCTTCTTCAGACAATGCCGTCATTATTTCTGTTTTGGCTGCTCTTAATGCTTTACGGCGTTGAATTTTTTCAGGTATCAGGATAGCTTCCCGCATTGGTGATGATGAAAGCGCTTTTATTTTTTCAAAAAGTTCAATATTTTTCGCGGGAGGTGAGAACTCTCTCTTTTGTAGTCCTGCAGCTTCTTTAAGTTCTATTTGCATATCAATAATCGGTTGCATTTCCTTATGTCCGAAAAAAATGGCCTCGATCATATCGGCTTCATTTACTATATCGGCTCCACCTTCAACCATAACAACACCGGTTTTTGAACCGGCTACAATAATATTGATATCGCTCATAGCGCATTCATCTATGGTCGGATTTACAATAAATTGTCCATCTATTCTGGCTACACGTACAGATGCAATAGGGCCTGCGAAAGGAATGTCGGATAGTTCCAGGGCTGCTGATGCACCTGCCATGGCAATTACATCGGGATCATTTTCCTTGTCCATGGACAGGACAGTTGCAATAACCTGGATTTCACTGCAGTAACCTTTGGGGAATAATGGCCGTATGGGTCTGTCTATCAGACGGGCTGTCAATGTCTCTTTTTCACTTGGTCTCCCTATTTCCCGTCTGAAATAATTGCCCGGGATCCTGCCTGCGGCATAAATTTTTTCCTGATATTCAACACTTAGGGGCAGGAAATCGACCTGTTTTTCATCAGGTGAAGATACAACTGTAACCAATACTATAGTTTCTCCGTATTGAACTGTAACAGATCCGGAAGCCTGTTTGGCAACCTTGCCGGTCTGCATTGTCATTGTTTTTCCGCCAATTTCTGCCTTAAATAATAATTCCATATATTTTCCTTAATTCTACCTGAGTATATATATCCCGCAAGCTTCAGGAGTAAGAAGACTATCTTCTTAAACCAAGAGTTTGAATAATTGTTCTGTAACGTTGTACATCGTTATTTTTTACATAGCTCAATAATCTGCGTCGTTTGCCGACCAGCATCAGTAGTCCTCTTCTGGAATGATGATCTTTTTTATGAATTTTTAAATGCTCTGTCAGATATGTTATTCTGTATGTGAGAAGCCCTATCTGAACTTCAGGGGAGCCGGTATCTGTATCATGCAGCTTATACTGCTCTATCAAATCTTTTTTGTTTGCAACTGAGATTGCCATTCGCTTTTTTCCTCCTGTTAACCACCTTAAGGAAGGAGGCGAAATAATTGCCCCTTTCCTGAATAAAATTTTTTATATTCATTTTTGGGCTTGGCTCTAATTTCGACCAAACACTGAGCTATAATAAAATTTGAAAACCTCTGAAACTCGCTGCGCTCAAACAGCCAGAGGTTTTCAAATTTCACCATAGCTCAGTC
>JAGGWL010000243.1 GCA_021157555.1 Deltaproteobacteria bacterium
AAACACTGAGCTATAATAAAATTTGAAAACCTCTGAAACTCGCTGCGCTCAAACAGCCAGAGGTTTTCAAATTTCACCATAGCTCAGTCCTGACATCTAATGGTCGGCGTTATAACCAAGCCCAAAACTTGACAGGCTTTGCTTTTTCATAATTGAATAATGCATTTGCCGCATTTGTATTATTATGGTAAGAAATAAGGATAAAATAATCTTTTTATATTTTGGCCTAATATCATAAATAATTATATGTTTAAAGGTATATTAAATAATTATATATCATGGATAATAGAAAATACCAACGCAAAGACAGGCAATTACAATTTGAGATAAAGCTTGATATTGCAGGATTTGATTTAATAGGTGAAACAAAAAATATTAGCTATCATGGTCTTCTTTATCAGGCCGTTAAACCAATTCCTGAGATGACCACTCTTAAAATATTATTAAAATTACCTGATGATTATGTTGAATGTGAAGGGACAGTTGTGAGGGTGGAAAAAAGTGCTCATGAAGAGAGTATATATAATACAGCTATTTTTTTTCATAATATCTCTGAAGCAGCAAAGCAAAAAATAATGGATTATCTCGAAACATAGCATCTACCCCTTAATCACCGCCAAAGGGCGCAATTCAACCAGTACTTCCACTAGATCAAGTTGATTATCTATGACTTTATCTATATTTTTATATGCTCCGGACGCTTCATCAAGATCCCGTTTACTTCTAATGGAGTGGAGAATGCCCTGATCTTCCAGTAATTTTTGCTCATGCTCCAGATCCAGTTGGCTTTGGGCCTGTTTACGTCCCATTTTACGACCCGCCCCATGGGAACAGGACTGAAAACTCTCACGTTCTCCCTTACCACGGACTATATAACTTGAACTGCCCTGGGAACCAGGAATAATACCGATCTCTCCCTTGTGGGCACTTGTGGCTCCTTTGCGATGGACAATGACATTTTTATGGAAATGGGTTTCCAGAGCCGCATAGTTATGGGCTATATTTATCATCGGCTCAAATGTAACCGACTGCACTACCGCTATCATGGCATCTTTTACCCGCTCCATCATCAGTTTACGGTTGGCATAGGCGAAAGCAACACAGTACTCCATTTCCTGGAGGTAGTTTATACCACTTGCGTCATAAGTCGGCAGAAAAGCAAGCTGCCATTTATCCGGAATTTTTGATCCCCATTTGTGGTTCAAATCAACAGCCATCCGGTTGTAATATTTGGCTACCTGAAAGCCTATATTCCGGCTGCCGGAATGAATCATAAGCCAGATATAACCGTCGTTCCCTTTCTGAATTTCGATAAAATGATTGCCGCCTCCAAGGGTACCAAGCTGAGTTCTGGCATTACTATATTCCCTGGAGACAATGGGAAGATCTTCGATTCGCCCGGCTTCTCTTTTTGGCATTAAGGAATTATGCTGTTTTTTTTTGTGATGTTTAAAACCAAGGGGAATGGTCTTTCTGATGCTGCCAAGCATGACTTTGAGCTTTTCCGTTGAGATTGAAGTTAGCGAGGTTTTTACAGCACACATCCCACAGCCTATATCAACTCCCACTGCATTTGGTATCACCATCTCTTCGGAGGCCATTACCCCGCCTATGGGCATCCCGTAACCAAGATGGGCGTCAGGCATCACTGCCACATGCTTGAAGATAAAAGGCAGGTTGGCAAGATTTTTGGCCTGAGCCAGGGTGCCTTCCTCAATATCGTCAAGCCAGAGCTTTATCGGATGTTTTTCGCTGGTGATTACCTGTTTCATGGTATAGCATTATTCCTCAAATCCACTTTTTGCGCAAGTTCGGTAAGGTGCCTGGATATTTCAACCGGATACTTCTCACTCTTATTTAATTGTATCAAATAATCCGGCAGACCGGCAAGCTGAGAAAGGGCATACTTTCTGGATTTTTTTATGCCAGGCTGCCTGGCAATTCGCTTGCCCTTCTTCATCACATGCTTTACCAGGGATGTTCCGATTAATTTGTCACTCTCCAGAGTGACTATATCACCACACATTCTGCCTTGAGGATCAAAGCTGCGAAATACCTGTTTACGCCCCGGCCAGGTAGCCTTGCCCTCCGAGAGCTTACGGCGGGCAATTCCGGCATATTCCACCAATTTGTAAGCGCAATCAAGATAAGGAGCGTCTGCGGAGGTGGTCATTTTGGTACCTACTCCAAAACCGTCAATAGGGGCATCAGCTTGACTAAATTCGGCCAGTTTGTATTCATCAAGGTTGCCGCTGGCGAGGATACGTACATCTGGAAGACCACCCTGGTCGAGTATTCGGCGTACCTTTTTTGAATGAAGGGTCATGTCCCCGCTGTCCAGACGGATTCCTTTGATGGTGATACCCTTTTCTGCCAAACGCGGGGCAAGGTTCACTACCTTGTTCGCCCCCTTTTCGGTATCATAAGTATCAATGAGCAAAACAACATTATCCGGCTGGCTTTCAGCAAAATGCTCAAAAGCCAGGGTTTCAGAATCATGGGCCAGGATAAAGGAATGGGCAATGGTGCCGAAAAGCGGAATGCCGTACATTTTACCGGCAAGCACTGTGGAGGTGCCGCTAAATCCTGCAAGGTAACTGGCCCTGGCTGCAAAAAGTCCGGCCTCTGCACCGTGGGCCCGGCGCAATCCAAAGTCAATCAGGAGTTTTCCCGGAGCGGAAAGAGTTATTCTTGCTGCTTTTGAGGCAATCATGGTCTGAAACTGCAAAATATTAATAATCCGTGTTTCTATTAATTGAGCTTGGGAAATGGGAGCGGTTATGCGGATGATCGGCTCATCAGGAAGAAAAATGGTTCCCTCGGCCATGGCATGCACATCACCGGTGAAACGAAAGTCGGCAAGGTAACGTAAAAAGTCAGGGTGGAATCGGCCATCATCAGCCAGATAGTCAAGGTCGTTTTGAGTAAAAGCAAGGGTTTCCAGATATTCGATAACCTGGGCAAGGCCGGCTGCCATAAAAAAATTTCTTTTTTCCGGCAGTTTGCGGATAAAAAACTCAAATACTGCAATATCATCTATTGAATGCTCGACATACCCTTGCAGCATGGTCAGTTGGTAAAAATCCGTCAGTATTGAAGAAATCTGTTTCATGGTATAATCTCACTTATGTGTAGTGCAACAGCTCCTGCAGAAAGCATGGCCTCTATTGCCTTGTTTCCATCACCGGCTGAAATATTTACTGCAGAAATAGCATCAGAAAGAAGTATAACCGAAAAACCATATTTAAGCGCATCTTGTACCGTATAAAGCACGCAATAGTCTGTAGCCAGGCCGCCAATAAAGAGACGCTCGACATTGTATTGCCTTAATAGGTTGGCCAGATTTGTGTCCTCAAAAGCAGAATAAACATCTTTTTCCTCATGAGTTGCCTTGGAAATAACAAAAAACTGTTGCGGAAGATTAAGCAGGGATGAAAATTCGGCACCATCTGTACCGGCAACGCAGTGTACAGGCCAATCTCCTCCACTGTTAAAAAAAGAACAATGGTGAACAGGATGCCAGTCACGGCTGACAAAGACAGGCAAAGATAATGAAGTGAACAAATCTATATACCTGTTAAGAACAGGAATAATGGCTTCAGCTCCAGCAACAGCAAGGGAGCCACCCGGTAAAAAATCATTCTGTACATCAACAATCAACAGGGCATCATGCTGATGCAGTTTTATGTGTGCAGGCTGAGTCATTTATATACTCCATTATAGCCATTCAACAGCCATTTACATAAAAAATATTTTATTAATCTTATACCGTAGTGTCAAGATTATTTAGTGTCTGTTCCTAAACTTTATTATTATCAAAAAATAGACGAAGCCCCTGCAGCAGCATTTCCACGGAAACTGTTGTCAGAACAAGTCCCATTAGTCTTTCTATTGCGTTCAGCCCTTTGTCCCCAAAGATGCGATCAAGTTTTGAGGAGAGAAGCAGAATGATTGCGCTGCTTACCCACGCCAGGAATAGAGATAACGCCCATTCAGGCCAGCGGGCTGGTTCTTGCCCTACGATGAGAAGAATAGTCGCCACGGCGGAGGGTCCGGCTATGGCAGGAATTGCCAGTGGCACAATAAAGGGTTCTCCATCGGGGGTGCCCTGCAACAACTCCTCTGTTTGTCCAAAGATCATCTTGATTGCGATCAAGAACAGAATAATTCCGCCTGCAATACGCAGTGAAGACTCGGAGACCTGTAAAATTTTCAACAAATGAGGGCCTGTAAACAGAAACACAAAAAGAACGAGCAAAGCGATCAGGAGTTCTCTTGCGATCACTCTCTGTCGTTTCTCCGGCGGCACTTCTTTAAGAACACACAGAAATAAAGGCATGTTCCCGAAAGGGTCCATTACCAGGAAGAGAAGAATACTTGCAGAAAGAAAAGACATGACTTCCTGTTACTCCTTTAAACGCCAATAAATTTATCTCTATATATTATATCACTTATGAGCATTTTTACGGCTCATAGAAATATATTTTATTTTTTTGTTAATATTAATGATGAACACACCTTAAAAAAGCATAGAATATGTCCTTAACATTGGGTCCACATTAGTTTTTACTATAATAAAAGCGAATGCCATTGGTGGTGTGGGAGGGCTCCTCAGTGATGGAGAGTTCTATCCCGATATGTGCGAGATCCATCTTGCAAGATTTTGTCTCACTCTACTGAGCCGATTTTGAGATATTTGTCCTAACTTTCCTAAAAGTATGTTTTTCTCAACAACGGCAAGTCTGCTGGCACGGATTACACTTGGCAATTTTAAGCCGGACCGTATAAAATCTGAATCCTTTGTAGTGATGACCTCATCTAATTCCAGTATCTTTTGATGAAGTTGGGAGGATATCATACAAATGAGCCAATCATCATATCTGCCAGGTATTTTACGCAATACAAGCGCAGGACGAAGCTTTCCTGCTTGCTGATCAGTTTGGGGAAATTTAAAAAGCGTAATTTGTCCTTCAGAAATCATGAAAAAGATTCCTTGAGATCATTCAGTGAGTAATGTGATTGCTCATTTTCCATACCACGCATTGCTGATGAAAGCGATAAAGTTGACCACTCAATATTATCTTGCCTTTCTGTTTTTAATCTTAATTTTTCGATAAAATCCAAAACTTCTATTTGTTTTAATTCCGGCAATTCTTTTACATTTTTAATAATTTTATTTGCCAAATTCACAATCTTTTCTCCTCGTTAAAATGGGATAGAGTTAATCATTTCCACGTCCCTAAAGTCTGGCGCAAAGCGGAAGGAGGCTTAAAACTCAGGAAGCTTCACGGAAGTTGGTTACATTTACTCCTGTCTCATTATTTAATAACGCTTTGGCATGCATAATAGCTTTTTGCATATCGTCCTCAGGTTTTTCTGACATATCGCCGTGTCCTGGATATATTGCATTGATTTTACGTGTTGTCAAATGGCTTATGGAATAGATATAGTCGCCCACGCTTCCTGATTCTGCTATATATGAGAGGGCTCCTCCAGCAAAAAGGGTGTCTCCGGTGAAGAGAATTTTACGGTTTAATTCATACAGGCAGATGGAACCTGATGTATGGCCCGGAGTATGGATTACTTCCAAAACAAAATTTCCAAGATCAAAACGAAATCTGTTTTCGAGCCACAAATGAACTCTTAGCGCAGGTTCATTTAAATCGCCTGATTCATAAAGTGTAACATATTTGTCCTGAGTGCTTATTTTAACGGCGGCAAATCTATGGGCAGAAATAAGGGCATGCTCCTGAAAATATCTGTTGGCTCCGATATGGTCAAAATGCTCATGAGTATTTATTACAATATCAATATCCCTGATCTTGATTCCAATAGAAAGAAGAGATTGGCGGAGATTTGTAAAATTTTTGTCGACTCCGGAATCAATAAGAACGTTTTTATAATCACTACGCAACAGATATACATGACTGCTGGAATCCTTTCCTTTGATTAGAAAAATATCCGGATGTAGTTCAATGATTTGATTATCAGACAAACTGCAATTTTTCATTATGCTGCCCTCCAGACGCTCTTTTCAGCATTTTCCTTATTTCTATAAATATAAAATATTTTGTCCAGTCGATTTTTTAGAAAATAGTTTAATAGTTCAGCATTTAATGAACATATTTTCATGTTTCCTTTTAAAAAGCCCACTTCCTTTCTGATGCTGTTTAAAATTCCAAGCACAAATACAGAATTAAACTCATGGAGATCTTTAAGATCAACAATTATACGAATATTTTTTTGCTTAAAAAAAGGCAAAAGCATTTTTTTTGCCAAAAGAGGCTCATTTTGTCTCGGTTTTCCTGATATTGCTATATGAAAACAATTTTTTCCTTCAATAATATCATACTGCATAATTTATAACTCCATTTTTTGGTAAAGAACGGGGAAGTTATTTCGTCCTCGTTCCTAAGAAATGGGGAAATTCTTTTGTCCCCGTTCCTGAATATTTTTACCTATAGATTGTCAGATAATTACCCGCTTTTAAAATTTGGCACAAGGCCAGAGGGAGGAAGGCGTATTGCAATACTCCAACGACCGATAACGCAGTGAAATTATTTATGTGACGGTCTATATCTAAAAAAATATTCATTTCGGGTGTAAAGTAATGCAAGCTTGTTACTCGACTATCAAG
>JAGGWL010000087.1 GCA_021157555.1 Deltaproteobacteria bacterium
AAGTAGTCGGTTCGGGCAGCGTCCGTGAAGCAGAAATTTCTCATCGTTTATGCCAAATAGGTAAGAATGAGTAAGAAGAAAGGAACAGGTAAGTATTGCGCATTAATTTTTTTATTTTTTTAAAAAAGACTCTCTTTATAATATTTTTAAGCAGTCTGTTATTACCTGTAACAGCAACTGCAGAAAAAAAATTACAAACATCTATTGTTAATGTTATTGGAGCAGGAAGAGTCTGTAATAATAATATTTCTAAATCCAGAAAGCAGGCTATTGCCAACAGCCTGCTTTCTGCCTTGGATATAGTACTATCAGACATAATAGAAAGGGATTCATTGATCCGTAATTTTGAAAAATTAAATAAAATATTCTATAAACATACAGATCAATATATCACTGATTACAAGGTACTTGCAGAGTTGTCATCAGGAAACAGATATATTGTAATGGTACAGGCAACCGTATCCACTAACAAGGTTAAAACGAAACTTGCAAATGAGGGTATCTTGCTTGGTAAGTCACCCCTTCCAAAAATATTGTTTCTTATAACAGAACAGAATATTTACGATAGCTTTCCCAAATACTGGTGGGGCCGAGAAACGACTCTTTTAAAATCAACAGCAGAAAGCATAATGGCGGAAAGCATGGCTGGAAAAGGATTTTATGTAATAAATCATGCAGTCGGGATGCCATCCCTGGATGAGGATGCTATTAATTATCCAATGAATTTGAATGATATGGAGGCTGTGAAGATAGGAACTCGTTTAAAAGCCGATATAGTTGTTATTGGAAGCGCTGTTGCCTCTAAAACAATAAATACTATGGGTTCAAACATCAGAGCATTCAAAGGTATTATTGATGTACGTGTTTTACGGACAAACACAGGAGCTGAGATTGCAGCGACAAAAAAAGATGCTCTATCAGTCAATTCCGATGAAATAAAAGGAGCTAAAAAAGCACTTGCTAATGCTGGACAGCTTGTAGCTGAGGAACTTTCAACTCAAATTATTGCTGCCCTGCAGGATAAAAAAAAGACTGAAATGCTGGAAGTTCTGGTGCAAGGGACAGAGAATCTTTCTAATTTTGTCATGTTTCGCAAAGCACTGGAGTCCATGCCAGGTATAACCAATGTACAAATAAAGGAGATGAACTCCGGCGAAGCTACAATTATAGTATTGTTCCAGGGCAATGCTAAAGAGCTTGCTGATGCCCTGATGTTAAAAACATTTGTCATGTTTGGCATAAACATAAATGAATTATCTGAAAATTATTTAAAAATAAAACTGATTAAGAGTTAAACTATAGCTTTGCAAAAAACAAACGAAACGATAAATATTCCAAATACAATAACTGTAATTAGAATCCTGCTTGTACCGGTTTTTATTATATTTATAACAAAAAACAAATTATCAAGCGCGCTCATCATTTTTACAATAGCAGGAATAAGTGACGGCCTGGATGGTTTCTTTGCAAGGTGCTTCAAACAACAGACATACCTTGGAGCTTACCTTGATCCGATAGCCGATAAAATTCTTTTGGCTTCCGCTTTTGTCGCTTTGGCGGTTCTCAAAATACTGCCAGGCTGGATAGCTGTTATTGTTTTAAGCAGAGATGTATTAATTTTGTTAGGTATAGCAATTCTTACTGTTATTGATATAAAAATAACCATAAAACCGACTATTGTCAGCAAATTCACAACAGTAGCACAACTGATGACAATTTTTTTTACATTGCTTGATCCTAATTTTGTAAAAGCGGATTTGATGCGTATTTTTTTATATTGGGGTACTGCTATTTTAACTATAATTTCGGGTCTTCACTATATCACTATTGGATGTAAAATTTTACAAAATATAGATAGCATACAATAGACGAAATATTATACTGAATGTGAGAGTTTTTCCAAAGCATGGTCATATTTTTTGATCATATTTTTCCATGCAAAGCGTCCCATGGCCTCGGAAATTTTTATTTGTTTATCTTGCAACTCCTTGATATTTTTAATGACAAACGTAAGTTTGTCTATTAAATCCCGTTGATTTCGATATAAAAAATCTTTATGAAATTGTTTTGGTAACACTTCAGGATATGCAAGTCTGGCTGGAAGCAAAGGTATGCATCCATAACGAATTGCCTCAATCACTGAGATGCCGAAATTCTCATTTTTAGAGGTGCTTATTATTATTTGCCCTTGAGACAAGAGATTGAAGTATTCTTTTTTCGATTTTATGTAACCATATTGTATAATCTTGTTCCCAAAATGTGCCTTGGCAACAATAAAATCTTTAGGGACTTTTTGAAAATTTTCTCCAAGCAAAGCGATGCGGAAATTAAACCCCAGCCTCTCCACTTCTGCAAGTGCGTTAAAAAAGTCGGCCGGATTTTTATCGAATTCCCAGCGATGATTCCAGATGATGAGGGGAGGCAAAGAAGATTGACTGGTTGTTGTATTACTTTTTTTATAAAAACGACATCCTGGATATAATACCTCCGCTTTCTCCTTTATGGCCTCCACCACCCACATGGGCTTATATTCCGGCATAGTTTTTATAAAACCTGGCAGAGCTTCAAAAAAATGATTCATATGAGTGCAGGAATTAAACAAAATTTTTTTGGCGGCTAAAGCTGTGGTGATATCTGTAAATCCGAACTGAAAATCTCTATGCTCTCCGGCGGCCAGGGGATAAGTAATCTGATTCTCATGGAAGTAGACCAGGACGGGAGGGCATGCTGCTCCCCAAAGCATTTTTAAATCAGACAAGCTCATTAGATTGGTTGTTATCAGCCCGTCATAATCAGCAGGTGAAGTTATTTTTTCTGCAAAATATAAGGCTGCTCCACGCATCCGCCATTTCCAGAAACGGGCAGGCAAAGTGTAAAGATCTATCTGATGGCAAGAGTGCGCAATCAGGCTTTCTGTAAAATCCCGGTGGGATCCTCCGAAAAAAGGTTCTATAAAAAGAAATTTCATATTATAAAAAACCAGACCTGATAGATGGTTCCATATGCAAAAAAAAAGGAATGAGCAAAAAAAACTACTCATTCCTTTTCTATTATTAATATACTTTATCTTAATTCTTAATGACCAACGCCCAAAAGTGCTGCAATTGCTTTTGCCTGGGGATGTGCATATATAAGAATAAGAGAAACAACCAGTGCATAGATAGCCAAAGACTCAATCATGGCCAGACCGATTAGCATCGTTACGGTTACCTTTCCGGATGATTCCGGATTTCTGGCAATACCTTCAACGGCACTTTTCAAACCCATACCCTGTCCAATACCACAACCAAAAGCTGCGATTGCTATGCCAAAACCTGCTGCAGTAGCACAAGCGATAAAAAATTGTAATGCAGCTGCCTCCATAAAAACCTCCTTTTAAAAATAATTATATTTTTCCGCTTCTTCCATTTTCCCATTAAATTTTGAAGCAGATTGTAACTTGATTTTATAAATTTTTAATGCGCGTGTTCAAGTGCCCCTGTAAAATATATAATTGAAAGCAGAAAAAACACAAACGCCTGCACAAAGGCTACAAAAATACCAAGTGCCATTATTGGCAGGGGAGCAAAAAATGCGCCAGCAAGTCCGAAGAGTATAGCCAGAACGATTTCATGTCCCATCATATTTCCAAAAAGCCTGAAAGAAAGAGAAAGGATACGCGCTAGATGACCTATAATTTCTATAACAAAGATTAAAGGGCTCATCCACCAGACAGGTCCCATGAAATGTTTTACATACTTTAGCCCATGATATTTAATGCCGATAACATGTGTAAAGAGAACTACCACTATGGCAACAGAAGCCGTAGTGTTAAGATTGGCAGACGGAGGCAAAAATCCTGGGACAAGGCCTATCAGGTTGCATGCAGCAACATAAATAAAAACAGTAGCCGTCAACGGCAAAAGCCAGCGTCCTTCTTCTCCACTGATATCCACCATAAACTCTTCCATGCCTGAAACTATCAATTCAAAAAAATTTTGCGCTCCTGACGGAATTATTGTTATTTTTCTGGTAGCAATAGCACTGAAAACGATAAGAATTATCATTATCACCCATGTATAAACAACATGTGGATATGTATGTGCAAAATGGCCAAGACCTATTAATTCAAAAAATTTTACAAAAAACAAATAAGGGTGTTCCATGTTTAAACAGCCTCCTTGAAAATAAGATTTTTAATTTCACGCAGGATTGCAAGGTATATACTGGCAATCACAACAGAGAGTCCTATCAATAATCCCAGCGGATGAACAGAATGGGTTGCAATAACAAAAAATATAATTAAACCGCTGATAATAAATCTTGTATAATATTTTGCCAAAATTATACGATAAGATGAGATGTTCGAAGGAATAAAGGCATTTTTCAACGTTTTGGCAAGCAAATGGAAATTAATTACAACAATGAGTCCTCCCAGTATTATTCCCAAAGCGAACTTTAAAGAAAAAAGCAGAAAACCAGACATTCCTAACAAACAAAAAATTATCCAGTTGGAGAGTATAACAAATTTTATAATACCGAATTGCTTATCATTCATTCGAAAAAATTTAATTCCAAAAATAATTTCAGTGAATATCCATGTGATTAAAATTTTCTGCTTTTTTTAATCGCAAGGCCAATATTCCTAAATCCTGCTGCAATGCCAAGTCCAAGAAAAATAAACATGAGCAATGGATCCGTGTTAAAATATTCGTCAAGATACAATCCCACAGCAAGCCCTATAAAAATAGAAAGAGCTACAGAAAGCCCAATACTACTGTAATATGCCAGTTCTTTTAAATAGCGCCGTGTTTCTCTTTCCATAAATAAAATATTACCAGAACTTAATTTGAAAAACTATCATAATCTCTTGGACTAATCAATATAAATTTTAAGGAATTTCTAAAATAAAAATAGAACTCTAATTTTCGAACAATACACCTACTTGTGGAAATTATTCCGTCCCTGTTCTTTAATCCTTTGAATAATATCAGATGTTGAAATATCCTGAACAATATCCACCCTGACAATTCTTCCCCCGTTTTTTTTGACGATATCAGCGCCAATAATATCCTTTTCCTCCCAGTCTGCACCTTTTACAAGCACATCCGGTTTTATCTGACAAATCAGCTTAAAGGGATCAGGTTCATTGAAAATTATCACATAATCAATTGACTTCAGCGCCGCAAGCACCTCTGCTCTTTGTTCCTGTTTGATTATGGGTCTTTTACTACCTTTAATTGATTTTACGGATTTATCCGAATTAAGGCCAACAACAAGAATATCCCCTTCTGCTTCGGCAGCAGCCAGGTACCTGACATGGCCAGCGTGCAGGATGTCAAAACATCCGTTTGTAAAGACAATTTTTTTCCCTCTTTTTTTCAAAAGTTCTATTTTTGAGGGGATATCTTCATATTTTATAATTTTATTTAAAATATAATTATCCTTTATAAAATTTTTATAAATAACCTGAATCCTAAGATTTGGATGCTGTCTGGTGCGCCTCGTCCAGGCGAGCCTCTACATATGCAAGTTCCTCGTCATTGGATTCCTCAATATCAAAACAGTGAGCATCCTCGCCCACAAGCCCTTCAGGAACAAAATCTCCTTTTTCCTCGGGATCCGTGATCATCTCTCCGTAAAAACAGATTGACAGCCATCTTTCTTCTGGATCATCGTCAATCACATCCACCATTACAAACAATGATTTTTCTTTCTGTTTTTCATGTACAGCCCGCAGAGAGTACGTCACTCCGGGTCTGGCATTAAAGCTGAGTTTGACCTCAGGCTTTGCAGAGAGATAATTCTTTAATCGCAAAAAGCCCGCTTTATTTCCCTGGGCATCCTGTGTCCATCCATTTAAAAATTCTTCCAGTTCCGTTTCAAAGTTTGACATAAATCTACTCCTTTTTTTATTTATCGGATATATGAATTTGTCCGAATTGAGTTGATATTTATTTTTGCGCGAGCTCTAAGCATGGAATCCGCTTACGGAATTCTGTAATTTCATTCATATTTATTTCAATATCAAGCAAACAGGCTTTTTTTTCGGCTTTTGCAAGTACCTTACCCTGAGGTGACACAATTTGTGAGCCGCCACCATACACTATAGTCGGATCCTGTCCGCATATGTTGGCTGCAATAATAAAAAGCTGATTTTCCAGGGCTCTGGCTTTAAGCAGGATGTCCCAGTGATCTATACGCGCAAGAGGCCATTCCGCTGAAACAAGCACAACCATTGCTCCCTGCAAAGCCAGCGACCGGCATAATTCCGGAAATCTCAAATCATAGCATGTCATCAATCCCACAGGTCCGATAGAAGTTTTTGCTACAACCTCCTTATTACCAGGGGCAAAATAATTATTTTCTCCTGTAGGTGTGAAAAGGTGAATTTTTCTGTATGATGCTGCAATACTCCCATCTTTATTAATGAGGTACAAGGTGTTATAAATTTTGCCGCCGGATAATTCCGGAAGAGATCCGGCTATAATCATATTATACTTTTCAGCCTTTTTTTTAAGCTTTTTAAGTATTGCAGGTGTTTTTTTTGCGTGAGCAATCAGTTTTTGATTATCAAATCCGCAAGACCAGAGTTCGGGAAGAAGAAGAATTTCAGTCCCCCTGGCGGCAAGATGGTCTATGCCGTCACAAGCCGCTGCTACATTCAATTCTACATCGGCAAACCTTATATCAAGCTGTACCAAACCTGCTTTTAACATATCCTGACCTTTTAAATATTTAATGTTTTTTTAAGGTCTCATTGTGTGAGCCAGAGTCAAGACATCCACATTTTGTGCGCCGCCGCGCATGAGTATTCGCGCGCACTCATCTATTGTAGCTCCTGTTGTATAAACATCATCTATTAAAAGTATTCTCTTTTCTTTTATTAATCCGGAACAGTGCAAACTGAAAGCATTTTTCACATTTTTTTTTCTATCTGTACGATCAAGACCTGTTTGGTGCCCGGTATTTCTGCTTTTCACGAGAGCATCCCTGTTAATCTGTGTATCTGATAACATAAATCCCATGCTTTTTGCAATCAGAGGCCATTTTCTGATTAAAAGAAAGGCCTGATTAAAACCTCGTTGTCTGAACCTTTTTATATGCAGCGGCACAGGAATAATCAAGTCGATTTTTTGGGGATCCCAATGGTTAATAAAAGTGCAAAAAAGAAGCATACCAAGGGGGGACGCAAGTTCAATAAGGCCTTTATATTTCAGCGCGTGGATTACCTGCATAAGCACTCTGTTGTATATTCCTGAAGAGCGTGCCTTGCCATAATTTTTTGGAGAATCAATACACTCGCCACAAATATGGTCATCCGCCTCACGGCTCGTGAACATGATTCCGCATTTTGAACAAATAGGGCTTTCAACAGGCAAAAAATCATGGGAACATGTTGAACATAAAAACGGAGTCATTAAAGATTTAAAGGAAAACTGTTCCGAAGCTGAGAATATTGCATCTCTGATAATGGTATTGTTAATGCTTTTTATTGTGCCATGCTGATCAGGTTTAAATAATATCCCGCATGCATGACATTTAGAAGGAAAAACAGCATTTATTATGGCTTCGCCTATATAATGCAGCATATTTTATAATTAATCTTTTTAGGGATAGCGCTGCCTTAGCACTTCATAGATTACAATAGCTCCCGCAACAGATGCGTTTAACGAATTTATCTGTCCGGACTGCGGTATGGAAACCAGATAATCACATTCCTTTTTAACAAGAGGGCGAATTCCTTTTTCTTCACTTCCTATAACAATCGCTATATTGAAGGACATATCAACAGAAAAAACTGATTGCTCTGCTTCTCCATCCATCCCGATAATCCAGAATTCGTCTTTTTTGAGTTCTTTTATAAAATTTACCATATTTGTTACTTTGGCAACAGGTAAATGTTCAAGCGCTCCGGATGATGCTTTACAGGCTGCGGGAGTTGGGGCGGCGGATCTGTCTTTTGTGATGATAAGACCTTCAACTCCGGCGCAAAGGGCTGTTCTGGCAATGGCTCCAAGATTATGCGAATCCTGAATATTATCAAGCAAGAGTAAAAAACGATTATGCCCGGATGCTTTTCGGCTGTTTATAATTTCAAAACTATCAGAGAATGGATATGAACTTACTTTAGCTGCTACACCCTGATGGCTGGTTGTTTTTGTTAAAGATTCAAGAAAAGAGGTTTTGACTTTTGTTACTGGTATTTTTAAAGATACTGCAACAGATTCAATTATTTTATGTGATTTTGAAAGCTTTTCTTTTACAAAATATATTTCAAACAAAACCCTTTGTTTGGCCTTAAGGGCTTCCAGGACAGGATGAATTCCATAAAGTATTTCAGTTTTGATATTTTTCATCACACCCCATGGCTCCACTGACAATTGAGGTCAATTCTTCAGCAGCTTTTGAAAGATCGTCATTTATTACAGTATAAGTATACAGATGTTGTTGTGCTATCTCTTGTTCAACGGCAGCCATACGTTTTTTTATGGTCTCTTCTGAATCGGTGCCTCTTTTTTTCAGCCTGGATTTTAAAACATCAATTGATGGAGGTTGTATAAAAATAGTTACAGAATCAGGATATAACTGGAGCATTATTGAGGCTCCCTGTACATCTATATCTATCAGAACATTTTCCCCTTTTGCTATGGCATTATTCAAAAAATATGCAGAAGTGCCGTAGTAATTGCCGTAAACCTCTGCCCATTCAGCCCACATTTCTTTTTTAATACCACTGAGGAACTCTTCTTTTGTAATAAAGTGATAATCCTTCCCATCCTTTTCTCCTTGTCTCGGCTGTCTGGTTGTGAATGAGACAGAGTAGAGCAGGTCGGGAAACCTGTCCAATATAATCTTGCAAAGGGTGGTCTTACCGGCACCTGAGGGAGCTGAAATAATGAACAGCTGTCCGGAATTAATATTTTTTTTTATATTTTCAGAAACCTTTACTATTATATTAGAGCTATTCATTTTGAAGGGCTTTGAGATTGCTGAAGAATTTCATAACGCTGGGATATTGTTTCCGGCTGCATAGCGGAAAGGATTACGTGATTACTGTCTGTTATTATTATTGAACGTGTTTTACGTCCTTGCGTGGCATTTACGAGATATCGGTTATCCCTTGCTTCATCTTTCAAACGCTTCATGGGCGCAGAATTGGGAGAAACAATTGAAACTATTCTCTCCGCAACAATTGTATTACCAAAACCGATATTTAACAAATTTTTTTGCATATACTAAGCTCCTGCTTTTTCTATTATAACTATTCTATATTCTGAACTTGTTCTCTTATCTTTTCAAGCTCTGATTTCACGTCAACAATAATATGGGATACCTTTGAATTCCCTGCTTTCGACCCCATTGTATTAAATTCTCTGTTAAGCTCCTGCATAAGAAAATTAAGCTTTCGACCTGCCGGTTCATCAGAATCCATGATTGTAATAAACTGTTCGATATGGCTTTTTGCCCTGACAATCTCTTCGGAAATCTCACTTTTATCCGCAAGGAATGAAGCTTCCTGCGCTATTCTGGCGGGATCAATATCAACCACTCCTTTTGTTAAAATCGATATTCGTTCTTTCAAACGTTCCTGATAAAATGGTATTAAATCTATTGCTTCATTCTCTATTTTATTTATAGCGCCATGTAAATATTGAAGCCGCTTTTTAAAATCATCGGCAATAAAGTCTCCTTCCCTTTGCCGCATTGTATCTATATCCAAAAGTGCCCCATTAACAGCCTTCTTTATAATTATCCATTCTTCTGCCATATCTGTCTCAATCTCGGCAGGCTTTATCATTTCTCCTGCACCGATAATAAGTTCCAGTGATATTTCGCCTGGGATATCAAGCAATTTTTTTAATTTAACAAGTGCATCATAATATGACTTTGCCTTTCCCTCATTTACGTCAAAAGCATAAATATGTTCTGAATTATTGATAATACGTAAACTGATTTCTATACGTCCCCTGGTTATCTTTTTTGAGACAAGGTCTTTAATTTTGCTTTCAAAGCTTCTGTATAAATATGAGGTTTTAAAATTTATATCAAGATGCTTGCTGTTGTAGGATCGTATTTCCACAAAGGCGGAGATATCATTCACTTCCATTTTGTAATCAGCAAAGCCGGTCATACTTTTAATCATTCAATTTTCCTTGAAAATTTATTTTTGCAGAACCAGTTTCAAAATGTTCAATTTTGTTCGAGGTCAAGGAAGAATCAATTTTTAATCACAGGAATAGATTTAATATTTCACGGATTAAATTTGAGTCTGACGTAAAGATCGGACAAAAGGGGACGTTTTAAAATTGGCCATTCTGATCAGATATATATTTTTTTCGTACCATTATAAGATAGGCAAGCATATCCTCAGCAAGATAATCAGGATATGTCCAGGGTAATTTCGTGAACCCGCCTTTTGTATAGATTAATGTCAAATCTGCATAAATTCTCTTTCCGATGTAAATTCTATGCGCATAATTTTTTCCTGTTGCCAAAACAAAACGTGAATGAAGCATATACCCGGGATCAATATTTACACGGCGTTTGTTATCAGTACAGTATTTCTCTTCGATTGAATTTGTTGCTATTTTTATCTCTGCAAGATCGTCCTGATCAATCAATGTCCTGAAAGAAAACATTCTTCTGAAAAGAGGCTCGCCCATTTCAGATCTGTAATATTCTGTGTAATCGAATGGAAGCCACGAGCTTACAATATCCACAGCGCCAAATTGCGCTGTTAGTTTCTCTGCTACCGGTTCAGCAAGCTTTTTATCCTTCATGACGAGTCCAATTATCAATTTTGCAGGCATAGGAAGATTTAGAGTACTCATCTTTTCATAATCAAGCGTTTACCGGCCTGGCCTCTTCAATCAGCATGATTGGAATGTCATCTTTTATTTCATACACAAGTTTGCAATTGTCACATATAAGCCCGTCGCCTGCCTCGTTAAGATATATATCTCCCTTACACTTGGGACAGGCAAGAATTTCAAGGAGTTCAGGATTGATTGTCATTATTTTATTCCTGTTACTGATCTTTGCTTGTTATTATTCTTCTTCGTTTACTTATGGTATCTACCACATAACGAACTTGTGCTATCTCATTCAATTTATCAATAAGTGTGACAGCAACATCCTTCTTTATATCATATACACGAATATAAAGATCTCTTAATCCTGCTGGCACTTTGTGGTAAGTAGTTAAAAGACTTGCAAAACGGCATCCATAGTCACGCATTAAGTGAACTATTTGAGAAACAGATCCTGATTTATCCTTAACTCTCAAGGCATATTGAAAACCTTTTTCCTTACTGCTTGTAAGTAATATGACCACCTTCAGGATATCACTCCGGTTCATAACACCCACCATGTTACCGTTTTTGTCCAGCACAGGGGCCCCGGCTATCTTGTTGCTTAATAAAATTTCCGCAGCCTCTTCAATGGTATAATCTGATGGTATAGTAACAGGGTTCGGTGTCATAACATCTCTTACCGGTACCGTTGAAGCAAGATATATTGCCTCATTAATATCAAGTGGCATTGTATCTGAAATCGAAGCTCTTTTAATATCACGATCAGTTATAATTCCCACTAGCTTACCGTCATCAAGAACGGGAAACATGTTTACATTGCACTCCTTCTGAAGTTTAATAGCTTTTGACAAAGAAGCATCAACGTCAATAGAAAACACCATTTTACTCATCCATTCAGAAACTAACATAATCAACCTCCTTTTTTAATGATTCAATCTTTCATAAAGGGCTCCAGCTTTTTTTCACCCACGTTCCTTAGAAAAAAGTTTCTCATTTTTAAAGATTTCCCGCAACGATTTTCTTTTATATATTTTAATAAAACTGAACAGCTTATATTTTATCCTCGTCCCTAAGGTCAATATTCATTTTCCGGTTTCTGTTCGGGCATTATTTAAACAAAAACATCCGCATATACCTGGAATCCAGATCTTCTGTTGCTACACTGCCGTATTCAGCTTCTATTTCAAAAAAAAGTCCCTCCAGAATCCGGCCAAATCCGGTATAAAGGTCGTATTTTTCCAGCCCTGTTCTATCAGATAGCCAGTTCAAAAATGATTCTTTTACGGTTAGTTTTATTTTTTTTTGTTTATGATTGTCTGCTTGAGTATCTTCCCACAAATTATTAAAAAAGGATTTAAAATTATCAAAATCGACAGGCTGAAGTTCTGTATGTGCATTTGTTGAATCAATTTGATCTTTGCACCAGAGGGTTAAAATTAAATTTTTATAGTCAAGCTGTTCGTAAGCTCCAGCCGATTTTATTTTAATATCTATTTTTGCAAAAATATCATCAAAGTTTGTAATCATGCTGAATATTTCAGCGGTTGCTTCTATATCTACGGTTGATAAAAATTCTCTGTAAAGGAGACCTGATTTATAATTATCATAAAAAAGCGGTTTTTTTATCAAAAGACCACCCAGCAGCCCTGTCCATTCTTCTCCCCAAAATTGAAGCGGAAGCTTTTGACCGGCAAACCAACTTTTTTCCAACCATCTATCCGCCCTCCATTTTAATTCCAAGGCTGAACTGTACCCGATTCTGAAGATAAGCGCCAGGGGATATTTTTTTATATATGCGGCAATATTTTTTTTGCCGGTTATGTATAACTCTTTAGATAAACTTTCCAGGCCGATATTTAGATAACCGCAGACTTTTTCTACAATCCTGCGCAGGTCAGCCCGGCCTTTAACCAATTTTTGATCTGCAGATATTATTTGATTGGCAAGTCCCGCAAATTCCTGCTGAATCTGTTCTATGGCTTTATCATCCCTGATAGTTTCAAGAGCCTGTGTGAATATATTTTTAATTTTCAGATTTGATAATGGATATTGCGGAGCTGAACGAAATGGATTTATGTCGGAAGCAACAGCGGTAATTTTTTGGCCTAGTTTTTTTATATCCTGGGCTTTTAATGGACTATATATATCTATGGCCTCTTCAAAAGGAAGAAAACCTTTTTCAGCAAGTCTTACGTTTCGCAATCTGTATTCCTCCTCTTCAACCTCTGACGGCAGAATGGAGGCGGATTCCAGCAAAATATTCTGGTATAGAATATGATCATATATTGAAATCTGTTTAATAAATTCCATGAGTTTTTGGGTCTGTTCCGTTTCCTCATCTTCCGCAGGAATTGATTCGGGATCATATTCCTGATCATCCATTGCAGAGTCTGATATCTCTCCGTAAGGATTAAGTCGTGCCTTAATATAAAAGGTATCATCATCAGTAAAAAAACCATCACCCAGTTCGGATGGCTCCTGATCATGCTCTCTTATTTTCATTTCAAAATTTTTAAAAATATAGAATTCAATTAATTCCTTTTTTTCATCTATTAGCCATTTGACTAACCGTTTTGGAGAGACCGCAAGCAGAGTATGGATCCATTGCGTAACAGCTTTGAGATTAATTCTGTCCCTGTCCCAGGTCTCTATATCTACAATATATTCCCACTGTCTTGCGGATGCCAGAGAGAGCAATTCTACAGAATCGTTCAATCCGATATCATTAATTAAAAAATAAAAGTCATCTTCCTGAAATGACTGGACAACAGCCCCAGGATGCTCCGCTTCCAGAATAGCATCAAGGGCTTTTTCAGGCGGAAGGCCAAGAATTCTTTCCCTGCTTTCATGCAGCTCTTTAGCCTTTTGTAAAAGTATTTCGTTTTTCTGATTCATTATTTAAATTCCAGGGAGCAATTTTTGGTAAAAGAAACATTCCCGGCGCTGCCGCCAGCATACAGATTATAAAAAAATTTTCCCAGCCTGCGCTTTGGGCCATAAATCCGGTGGGGGCCGAGGCCAGAACTCTGGGAAAGGCCATTAAGCTGCTTAAAAGGGCATATTGTGTAGCTGTAAACCTTTTATCCGTAATACTTGCCATAAATGCTACAAAGGCGGCAGTTCCCATGCCGCTGCTAAGATTCTCAAAGGATATAACAAAGGATAACGCTACTATATTGTGACCGGTTTTAACCAGTAGGGCAAAACACCCCGTGGAGATTGCCTGTAAAAAACCGAAAATCCACAAACTGCGCCTTATTCCAAGGCGGAGCATGAGAAAGCCTCCTGTAATTGCGCCGACAATAACAGCCCATGTTCCAAAAAGTTTCACTACTGCGCCAATTTCGGTTTTTGAAAATCCTATATCCAGATAAAATGGTATGGTCATGGCGCTGGCCATGGTATCGCCTATTTTATATAGCAGTATAAATGTCAGGATCAGCAAAGCCCCCGGCCTGCTAAAGTATTCCTTCATAGGAGCAAATACTGCTTCCTTTAATGTTTTCGGCGTATTTTCCGGCACAGCCGGTTCCGGTGCAAAGAGAGTGGTAACAACACAGGGGAGCATACAGGCCGCCATGATAAGATAAACATAAGCAAAAGAAATATGATCCGCCAAAATAAGACCGCCCCCTGAAGCAAGCAGAGTGCCCATTCTGTACCCGTATATATATATAGATGAGCCAAGTCCCAATTCATTGTCGGGAAGGTCTTCACGACGGTAGGCATCAATTACAATATCCTGAGAAGCGCTCAAAAAGGATACAAGCAGAGCCGTAAATGTCATCATCCAAAAACGATGAACAGGATCTGTAAACCCCAGGCATGCGATGGCACATACCAGAGCAATCTGTATAAAAAAAAGCCATCCTCTTCTACGGCCGAGAAAAGGAGGAATAAAACGATCCAGCAGAGGTGCCCACAAAAATTTCCATGTATATGGAATCTGTACCAGGGTGATAAGCCCGATCACAGACAGATCAATATCTTTTTCCTTCATCCATGCCTGCAAAACAGACATGGTCAGCAAAAGCGGCAGACCTGAAGCAAAACCCATTATAAGGGTTACAAGCATACGGCCGCTGCAGATTACCCTCAAGCTATCTTTTAGCAGGATGCCACGCCTGTGTGGTCCCTCATCCACCATTCATCATTTATTGTTACCCTCAAGCTGTGCAGGTATAACAACAGCACCGTATTTTTCTTTAAGTTTGAGAATTTCTTTTTTCTGTTCATCCAGAATTTCAAAAATCCTTTCAGGGATATTTGTTCCTTTCCTGTAGGCATCAACATGGAAATTTATTCTTTTCAATATATTATTCAGGTACAGGGCAAACTGCTTATTATAGAGATCAATTGTATATTCCTTGTTAATCGTCGTTTTAAAAATCTCTTGCAGATCCTCAAATTTTGGAATATTCCCTATGGGAGTTTTTATAACATCGGCATTATGGTGGGCGAGTCTCACAAGCCAGCCCAGCCAGACTTTGACATCCTTTTTTTCGCCAAGCAGCTTCTTTGAAGAGCCGCCTCTTGCTTCTTCCGTAAGGAAATAATTAAGGCCGGCCATTACAGGCTGTTTATCGGCCACAATCAATTTGTTCCCAAAAAATTTGAATTGTGCATCCATATAATCGCCCAAAACGCCTGGTATAAAAGGTGCATTTGCCCAGGGAGCCCTCTTGAGTCCGGTTACTCCAACTTCTGTTGCATTTGCTGCTGAGACCAGACAGGCACCAATCACAACACCGTGATCAGAATCCTTTGCAACCCATACAGGCGGCATGGTATCACTGTCCCTGCCGCTGTATGTTATAACCCTGATTACAACACCATCAGGGTCTTCAATCCTGTCGGAAGAGTTTGAAAGAGCACTTGCATTTAAAGTGCAGCGTGCATTCGGGTGAGATATGGGAAGCGGATTACCATCTTTATCCAGAATTTCTTTTCCCCAGGGGCCTTGAAAAGTAAAGCCTTTATCCGGTATTTTTTCTCCACAGCCGGTCCAGTAAGGCACACCTGCATCGTCTATCATAACATTAGACCATATCACTTCTGTGCCTGATTTTCGCAGACAGTTTATCAAAACAGGATCGCCCTCTTTGTTTACATCCTCAACAATACCGAAAATACCTTTTTCAGGGTTGATTGATCTGACTGAACCATCTTCTGCTATCCACATTTGAGCAAGATCGTCTCCAATAAAATGGTCGCCAGCCATGGCTGTAGTCGTTTTTCCGCACCCGCTTGGTGCAGCGCCGGTAAACCATGTTATACAGCCTTCAGGTTCTTCAATACCTGTAATAAACATATGCTCTGCAAGCTGCGTTCCCCTGTATTCATATACCGACCTGTCAACGGCAAACCTGTGGTTCCCTTTTTTCAGCAAAAGAGTATTACCAGCATAAGTGCAATGAAAACTGTACGTTGTCTGTTTTTTTCGATCCATAAAGACTCTCGCATTAGGTAGATCTTCAGGCCGGTTTAACCCCTCGCTATGTATATTTGTAAAAAAATAACCTGCTCGCTCAACCTCATTGTTAAAATGAAAAAATTCATTTCTAAAAAGAATTTCCGCACTGTGAGCGACATAAGCCGAGCTGGTAATTTCCAAAGCAGGATTTGAAACAGATGAACCAACAGGTCCTCGCAGATAAAATCCTATGAGCATTTTGTGCCCATGCATAATATTTTTCATATTGTTTTGAACATATTTAAAAGCATCCGGCCTGTTTATCCTGTTCGCAAGAGAGCTGACAGACTCTTCAGGGTCGGTAATATAATATGTTCTATCGACAATTCTACCCTGTTCCTTTTTAAGATCATAATGAATTGTATGATCCTCCATAGCAAGTTTTTTCTCTTCCCCTTTTTTTAAACTAAATTCCCTGACAAAACGATTATCTTCTTTGGTATCGGTTATTATAAAAATTGTATCAGGCTCGCACATTGCTATGGCATTTGCTATTTTGATCAAAACTTCGGGGGTCTTGATTTTTTTAATTTTTGACAGATTCTCCTTATCCATCTTTTCTTTAAAAAGTTGCCTGGCCGCTTCTATAGTTCTGATTCCACCTATCTCCTGTACAATATCTATAGTTTTTTTTACGCCCGTCATAGAATTTTTCCTTCAAGAGTAGTAATTGTTGTTAGTATTTGGCAAAAAATAATTATATCCTGATAATAATATCTTCTAATCTTCTTTTAGGGACATGGTGAATTTGATTTTCATCACGCCAGTATTTAATATCACCATCAGTTTCGATCTGTTCTATTACAGCTTCTTCTTTCGGTTTTCCTATTGCCAAAACCAGCATAATTCGATATTTTGGTTCGATAGTCAGTATTTTTCCTAGTCTTTCCTTGTTAACCATACCAAGCATACAGCCTGCAAGCCCTTTTTCCCTGGCCCCCAAAAGAATACTCTGGCTGGCGATACCATGATCACACCAAAAATCTTTGGTCAGCTCAGTATCACCCAGCATTATAATATAAGCCGGGGGACGCTCTCCCTCCACAGGACCTGCCCAATCTTTGAGATAAGCAGCCCAGCCGAGACATGAAAATATTTCAGAGTTGATCAATGGATCACAGGATAATATGTATCTCAATGGTTGAATATTGGCTGCTGAAGCCGATATTCTGGCCAGATTAACCAGTTCATTCAATGTTTCCCGATTTATAGGACACTCCTGATGGAACCTGCGGCAGCTTCTGTTTTTTTTTATAAGATCTTCTATCATATTATCACTATTCATTACACTGAAATTTCTCAAAAACAGTCATATTCTGTTCTATCCATATTAAAACCTTGTCAAATTCATCTCTGACCTCACGCAACGCCTTACCTCTGTGGCTGACGAAACTCTTCTCTTCTCTGCTTATTTCAGCAAAAGTTTTATCAAAAGAAGGATAATAAAAGATCGGATCATATCCAAAACCGTTTATTCCCGAAGGTCGCTCTGCTATCAGGCCTTCGCAGCGAGCTTCATAAGTAAGCGCAGCGCCCATAGGCACAGCAATGGAGATGGCACATTCAAAAGCGGCTTTTCGATTCTCTTTGCTTTCAAGTTCTTTCAGCAGCCTGGTACACCTATCTTCATCTGTTGCATCTACGCCGCCGTAACGGGCCGAATATATACCGGGTGCTCCTCCAAGCGCTTCCACAACAATCCCTGAATCATCAGCAAGCGTCGGCAGGCCCAGGATTTTTGCTGTAAAACTCGCTTTTTTATAGGCATTCTCTTCAAAAGTATTTCCATCCTCTTCCACTTCGGGTATCGGCCCAAAATCATCAAGGTTTTTGATTATAACAGGAAAATCTTTTAATAGGTCTGCTATCTCAAGTATTTTTCCATTATTTCTGGTTGCAAGAACAATAGTTGTCGTATTTTTCATAATTATTTTATATCTATATTAAAAAGTGTTTATTTATTGTATAATTTTTTTTATTATAACTTGTTTGTTGTAATTGTAAAGTTTTTTTATATTGCTTTCAAAGAACGGGGAAGTTGAAAAGAGCAACCACGGGGGGTTGCCCCTACAGCTTCTTTTTTCACAAAAAATTATTTAAGCTTGTTTGAAAATATAAGATTGAATATAATAAATATTTGGGCTTGGTTATAATGCCGACCATTAGATGTCAGGACTGAGCTATGGTGAAATTTGAAAACCTCTGGCTGTTTGAGCGCAGCGAGTTTCAGAGGTTTTCAAATTTTATTATAGCTCAGTGTTTGGTCGAAATTAGAGCCAA
>JAGGWL010000141.1 GCA_021157555.1 Deltaproteobacteria bacterium
AGATTAGAAGAAATTTATGCTCATATGGATGAAAAATATAATAAGGCCGCTGAATATTATGGTTTTACATGTACCGGTTGTCTGGATAACTGCTGCCTTACGCGTTTTTATCATCATACATTGCTTGAATATTTTTATATTAAAAAAGGATTCAGCAACCTGAATGCCGATATAAGGTCAGATGGCAAAACAAAAGCCCTGGCAGTTATAGAGTTAACCGCTGAAGCAGATAAAAATAAAGAAACAGCACGTGTGATGTGTCCACTTAATCTTGATGGTTTGTGCCTTATCTATCCTTTCAGGCCGATGATATGCAGGCTGCACGGGATATCTCATGAACTAAACATACCTGGTCGGGGTATAAACCGCGGCCCTGGGTGCGATGATTTTATGAAACTATGCAACTCAAAAGAATATTACAAATTTGACAGAACACCGTTTTATATAAAAATGGCCGCTCTTGAAAAAGACTTAAAAGAGACTGCCGGGATAACAAAAAAAATTAAAATGACCATTGCCGAAATGATTATCAACTGGTAAGGAACGAGGGCAAAATAACTTCCAAAAAAGCATATGAAAAGTATCGAGATTGAAAAAATGGCCGATTTACCCGGCAAAAGAATTAAAGATAATGACACATTCTCATTTCAGTGTCACTCCGACCTGTCCTGCTTTAATCTTTGCTGCCGGAATTTGAATCTTTTTCTATATCCCTATGATGTGATCAGGCTGAAAAACTGTCTGAATATTTCATCCGACAAGTTTATAGATGAATACGTTGATATTCTGTTAAAACCATCCGGTCATTGCCCTGAAGTATTATTGAAAATGAGAGAAGATGCAGAAAAAACATGCCCTTTCCTGAGCGAATCGGGTTGTATGGTATATCATGACAGGCCTGATACTTGCCGTACATTTCCTGTGGAGCAGGGCATTATTTTAGACCAGAAAAAAAACAGAGCCATACCGGTTCATTTTTTCAGACCACCTGATTTCTGCCTTGGTCAGCACGAAAACAAAACATGGACAACGAAAACCTGGGCGCAAGATCAGGATGCCCTTTTATATAACAAAATGACTGCAAAGTGGGCTGAAATAAAAAGTCTGTTTCAGGCTGATCCCTGGGGAAGTGAGGGGAATAAAGGCCCCAAAGCTAAAATGGCTTTTATGGCGGCATATAATATAGACATGTTTCGCAATTTTCTCTTTAACAGCAGTTTTTTTAAAAGATACAAGGTTAACAACAAAATAAAAAAAAAGATCAAAAAAGACGATAAAGAATTGATGAAATTAGGTTTTGAGTGGATAAAATTTTATATATGGGGTATAAAAACAAAATCCATCAGACCACGCCCTCCGGCATAGGTTCAACCGTTTCCCCACCTAATACATAACCGCCGTCGAGTCTTATTACAGATCCGGTCATAAAAGGAGCATCTTTAATTATAAAAAAAACAGTTTTAACGATATCTTCAATAGCACCGGTTCTTTTAACCAGGGTATGATTGATAAGGGCATTTTTTTGAGCATCTGTCAGCAGACCCCAGCCTCTTGTCCTTTCTCCGTGCCTGGTTTCAAATATCCCAAGCATTATCTCATTCACCCGCACTTCAGGAGCTCCGATTCGCGCCCAGGTTTCCGTTAAAAGGGATACACCTCGATTTGCGGCGGAATAACCTTCATTGAATATATAACTCGCCGGCCCCGTCCTTCCCACAAGACCCGCAATGGAAGACAAATTTATAACAATCCCGTTTCCTGATGCCTTTAAAAATGGCAATGCTGCTTCAAAAACCCAGCGCTTGGCCATCAGGGTAGTCGCAAGCTCAAGTTCCCATTGTTCCTGTGTATAATGTCCGTGAACCACAGGCCATCCACCCCGCTCAATATTATTAATAAGGATGTCAATCCGCCCAAAGCGCTCATTAACCTTATTGATCAAGCAATGAATTTCTTCTGTTTTGAGCAAATTTGTTTTTACAATAAGGTGATCAATTCCGGTTTTTGCAAAATCATGCTTTAAATCGTCAAGACTCTCCTCCCAGTCAAAATAAGTCAAAACTACCTTTACACCCTCATTTGCAAGAGCCAAAGCAATCCCCTTCCCTATTCCCTTTATTGCTCCAAGCACTATAGCTACCTTGTTTTCAAGTTCCATAATCTCTCCTGATCTCCCAAAAAATTACGAAAAATGAGTCTTCATTCTTCATAAATTTATTCATATATTTTTCAGCATCCTTCATAATGAAAGCAGATAGTTGACCTTGACCTTTTTTTAAAAATATCATATTTTTATAAAAATAGCTATGCTATTAAAAGGACTTCCAGTGTGATTACTTCTCCATCTATGGTTTTGTATGGAAAAATTTTTGTCATAACCGGACACCTCCGCGGGGTATAGTGCACGCATTCTCCTAAAAAAACATCAAGAACAAAAGGAGGGTAAAAATGCTGAATCAAAGGGATATAAGGCCTGAATTAGAAAAGCTTGGATGTAATAATGTAGAACATATTTACAGGAATGCTTCGACGCCTCAACTTTATGAAGAGATAGTAAGGAACGTGGAAGGAAATATAGCACATTTGGGATCTGTCCCGATCTTTGGGTTTATGATTCCAAAAGCCTGCAAAGGGGTTGCCTCCGAGCTTTTAAATCCAATAAACTCTACCTCAGATAAAGATGAGTATAAAAAACGGGCAAAAAAACTGGCAGCGAATTTTAAAGAAAACTTTAAACAATTTGAAAATAAAGTTTCAAAGGAAATATTGAATACAATGCCATGAAAGTGTATGGTTATTTGGTGGTGGTGCAAACCTGTAGCTGCCATTGGTCATCCTGATGGAAGCCCGCTGCGTTTGATTGCGGCCATATATGTCAGGGTAAAAAAATTAAATAGTGAGAATTATGGAAATACAAGAGTTAACTGAAAGGGTGGAGCGGGAGAGTGTGGCAGTCAGAAGCATTGTGACTGAACTGGAAAAGGTTATAGTAGGCCAGAAGGGGTTGATTGACCGGCTTCTGATCGGTATGCTTTGCGATGGACATCTCCTAATTGAGGGACTGCCAGGTCTTGCAAAGACAACCGCGGTAAAGCGGCTTGCATCTATTATCGACTTAAGTTTTCAGAGAATCCAGTTTACTCCGGATCTCCTGCCTGCCGATATTACCGGAACCCAAATTTACAGGCCGGATACAGCGCAGTTTGAAGTTAAAAAAGGTCCTATATTTCATAATATCATTCTGGCCGATGAAATAAACCGCGCTCCGGCCAAGGTGCAGAGTGCACTGTTGGAGGCGATGCAGGAGAAACAGGTAACAGTGGGGAGCGAAACTTTTATGCTGCCTTTGCCGTTTCTTGTGCTGGCAACCCAGAATCCTATTGAGCAGGAGGGCACATATCCCCTTCCGGAGGCTCAGATTGACCGCTTTATGCTTAAAATTAAAATAGGTTATCCTGCAGAATCCGAGGAAAAAGAGATTATGAAACGGGTTTACAGCGGCATTGACAAAATACCAGTTAAAAAAGTCGATGCTTCCGTTCTTGCTGCCGCCAAAAATCTGGTGAGCCGGATTCATATGGAAGAGAAGGTGCTTGATTACATTGTTCGACTGGTCAATACTACCAGAAGACCGGCTGAATTCGGGCTTGACCTGCGTCATTTGATTGCGTATGGGGCATCACCCCGTGCATCTATATTTTTGGGGCTGGCTGCACGGGCGCATGCTTTTTTGGCAGGTCGTGGATATGTTACACCCCAGGATGTTAAAAGCATGGCTCCGGATGTGCTGAGGCACAGGATTTTACTCAGTTATGAGGCCGAAGCCGATGGTCTTTCTGCTGATGATATTATTTTTCAGATTTTAGAACGGCTGGAAGTGCCTTGATATATTATGCTGTCAAAAGAACTGATTAAAACGATTCAAAAGTTTCACTTCAGGACCCGTTATCTTGCCAATGAAATGTTTGCGGGGCAATATACCAGTGCCTTTAAAGGCCGCGGTATGGAATTTGCCGAAGTCAGGGAATACATCCCGGGCGATGATATTCGTACTATCGACTGGAATGTTTCCGCCAGGTTTGGCCGGCCATTTGTAAAAATGTTTCATGAAGAAAGAGAACTTACGGTAATGCTGGTAATTGATCTTTCTGCTTCCAACATGTTTGCAACCAGGAAGCGTTTTAAAAGAGACTTGATAGCTGAAGTTGCGGGCACACTGGCTTTTCTTGCAATCAAGACCAATGATAAAGTAGGTGCTATTCTTTTTACTTCGTCGGTGGAAAAATTTATTCCACCCAAAAAAGGAAGCGCTCATGTATGGCGGCTGATCAAGGAAATCTTCACGCATGAGGAATCTTCGACCGGGACTGATATTGAATCAGCGCTTAAATATCTGAACAGTACTGTCAAGAGAAACAGTATTGTTTTTCTGCTTTCCGATTTTATGGATACCGGTTATGAAAAAGTTTTAAGAATAACTTCCGGCAAACATGATCTTACAATGATACGGGTTGAGGATGATACCGAAAAAAGTCTGCCTGATATCGGACGTGTAACTTTTATAGATCCGGAATCCAGAAAAATTTGCCATGTTAACACTTCAAACCGCAGGGTAAGACGTATATGGGAGGAGGAAAGGAAAAAAAAGGAGAACAATATCCAAACGATATGTTCCAGGTGCGGGGTATCCTTGATTCAACTTAACACAAAAAAATCTGCAATCAAGCCTCTTATGAAATATTTTCTTAAGAAAGGGCGCAGATGATGAAAAGCAATTTTTTTTTGATATTTTTTACCTTTTTTATTTTTGCAATAAACTCTTTTGGTTCCGCAAATGGAACCATTGCGGGTGATGTTTATGAAGTGAGTGCACAATTTACACAAAAAAAAGCTGCTCTTGGGGAGATTGTCAATCTGCGTCTGAACTTCAATATTCCGCCCGGATTTAAACTTCCCGATAATGCTGAAATAGCAGGTTTGGATAATTACGATATAGTCCAAAAAAAGAATCTGGCAAATGGCATATCCATAGATATTTTTGTGGATAAAATGGAAAATATTGATCTGCCTTCCCTTGACATTTATTTATATGATAAAAACGACAAGCAAAAGGTACTGAAAAGCAATCCGGTTGTTTTGCCTGTGGAATCTTTAGTAAAAGTTAAACCTTCAGAAAATCTTTTGCGACCGGCAAAAAGCATAATATCCAGCGAATATGGGATCAAAAAAGTTCTGTTCATTATTCTTTTAGTAATATGCGTTGTTCTTGTCATTATTACTGCTTATTATTTTATTAAATATTTTAAAAGCAAAAAGTCAGACCATAAAGTTCCCGCTTTGCCTCCTCATATTAACGCATTAAATAGAATCGACAGCCTTCTATTGTCAGGGATTCCAGATAGATACGGAAGAAGGGGCTTTTGTTTTACTTTGTCCGAAATTTTGCGTGAATATATGGGGAATATCAGGAATTTTAATGCGCTTGAGATGACTACCCATGAAATATCCGGAGCAGCCAGGGAAAAGGCCGATCTTGAATTGCTCAAAATTTTGAAAAAGATGGATCTGGTAAAATTTGCGGATACCTTTATCAGCGGTACGGTTTTAGAGGAACAGGTCGAATTATCACGGGAATACATTGATAAAACAAAACCGGAGGAACTATAATTGTATCGGTTCGCATATCCCTATCTTCTGTTTCTGCTGGTTTTCATTGCTGTAGGCGTTTTTTTTGCGTATAGGAGAAAACCCTCTGCCATAACCTTTTCCGGTGCTTCCGAATTACGCAGTTTGGTTGGAAAAGGGTCGTTTCTTTTGGTCAAAATACCGCTGATTCTAAGGATAATCGCCCTGGTTTTGCTTGTTGTTGCTGCTGCAAGACCGCAAAAGTATAATGTTTCTTC
>JAGGWL010000374.1 GCA_021157555.1 Deltaproteobacteria bacterium
AACAATGATGATGATGATGATGATGAAAACAAATCAGAAACTGTCGAAAATATCAAAAATAATGAAATTGAGGAAATCGCTCAAAACGCTAATAGCGCCGACTCGGATATAAATAATCTTTCCGAACAGGAAAAAATGGATGCACTTGTTGATGAACTTGCTGGTGAATCAAATGATCCGGTTAAAAACGATCTTAAAAATAATAGTAACAATGATGATGATGATGATGAAAACAAATCAGAAACTGTCGAAAATATCAAAAATAATGAAATTGAGGAAATCGCTCAAAACGCTAATAGCGCCGACTCGGATATAAAAAACCTTTCAGAACAGGAAAATGTTAGTAATAAAAATGAACCTGATGATTTTAATTCTCTCGATGATGATGAAATAGAATATTTTGATGCTGATATCTCAACTGAAATACCGGATAAAAAAATAACAAAAACAGCTGAAAATGTTAATTTAAATATTTCGGCTGAAAAGGAAAATACTGCAAAAAAACCAACAATTAATAAATTAAAAAAACAAATTCCAGTAAAAAAATATATAAAACTGTTTATTTCTTTGTTTTTATTATTGATTTTATTTTTTTCAGTGTTTCTTATATATAAATATAAAACTGGAAAAAATCATTCTTTAATATCTGAACATCAATCCTCAAATAACCAGTATAAAAACAATAAACCTTTAACGACCACTAAAATAAAGGAACCTGAATTTGAAGAAAAAAATATTACTCAATCTCAATTAGAGGATCTTCTGAAAAAAATAGATATTATTATAGATGAATTGCAATCAACCAAAAATGAGCTTGATAATATTATACGCTATTACAAAGATGGAATAAAAAATGTGGA
Organism: Deltaproteobacteria bacterium; assembly: GCA_021157555.1. Taxonomy (GTDB): domain Bacteria; phylum Desulfobacterota; class Desulfobacteria; order Desulfobacterales; family BuS5; genus BuS5. Next base: position 861 of record JAGGWL010000374.1, read on the forward strand.
ATTAGCTATTACCGAAGAAATAAAAAAAAAGAATATACATACATTTAAAGATGCAATTAAAAATATGAGAATAAAACTCGGTATAGAAACTATTCAAAGGAGATTATTCTATTTTAATAAACTTGAAAAACCATTCAATCAACTTAATTATGATATTGAAGAGCTAATATTTTTAAAACGCAAAATTAAAATAGCTATCCAAATTATACCTCTTATAAATGAAACAGAAATTGCGAAATTTCAAAAAGATATAGAAACTGCTCTTATAAAACATATTTCAGTTCCCGATAAACTGTTTGTTGATAATAATTCTACAAATAAATTAGAATCTTTTGAATCTATATGGGCCGCATTGCCCTCTTATTCAAAAATAAAAGAGAGTAAAAAAAAAATTAATTTCACCAACATAGAAATATGGAAAGAATTATCTAATGGAAATTTCGATAACGTAAATAAACTTACTAAACTATCAATCGCTTCCGCAGAATGTTTGTCAAAATGGAAAGGAAAAGATCTTTATTTAAACAATATCACAACTCTTACACCACAAATAACAAAAAAAATTATTAAATGGAAAGGAGAATGGCTATGTCTTAACGGTCTCTCTACCCTTTCTCCTGAAACAGCAAAATATCTTTTTAAATGGGACGGCAAACGGATTTCTCTTAATGCAATAAAACAACTTTCACCTAAGGAAGCAGAATATATATCCGGTTGGCAGGGTAATCATCTTGAAATGATTAATCTTAACAGTTTTTCTCCCACGACTGCCAAATATTTAACGAAATGGCTCGAAGCTGGAGGAACGATTTATATTAATGATAAATATCGATAGAACCCGACCGAAAAAAGGATATTTTGCCCATTTTAATTCTCCTTGCGAGGATGAACTGATCCTCACGAACGGACAACAAGTGATTAAATTTTTTATAAAATTTAAAATCTTTTATATCCTCCCTCTATATTTATTTATAGCTTATGATTTTGTATTTGCTAATAATGATATTAATAATATTCTACGGCAAAAATTATCGGATATTACATATACTCAGGAAATCATTGCAGAAAAAATCAAGTTATCTGTAAAAATAAAAGATAACCTAATTAATAATGAAACAAAAATTATTCAGAAAATAACAGGCAAAAAAAAATCTTTAAATATTAATAATTGTCAAACTGCTGATCAATTGCCGTTAATGCAATTCGATCTAACATTAATTCAACTACTTCGTGCTTATATTGCGGAACTTTCCCAAAAAATCATTCTTTTAAAAAACTGCAATACCCAGCTTGATTTTTTATATAACCAGGCTGAAGATAGTTTAATGATAAACAAAACGATTAAAAACCTTCAAATAAATGAATTGATATTAAAAATAGATAAAACCCTCGAAACAAATCAAAACTTAATTGAAAAAGAGATATTGTCCTTAGGATTCTCGCAAAAATAAGTTCGCAATTTTAAGTGTTGAGGCGCCTGGCTGGCAAAGAGCACAGATCACATTCCAGAACATTTCAACAACAACACCAGTATTTAATTTTATATAGGGGCAGGCAAGGGGCCTGCCCCTACAAGTAATTCCCCCCTAAAAAACTATCGATATTGTAACGCCGCCAAAAGCATAATCCGAGTCATCGCTGAATCCGTTGGCATACTCTATCTGGTCGTCAGCATCATCGGTCAGCGGAAAAGAATATGCCAGCATGGGACTGACCGAACAAAATGAATTGATCGGTATGGTTAAGCCAACTGAAATCAGCCCGTTATGAAAATTTTGATATTTTGTTCTAGTTTCCTGGTGGTCTTTAATCTCCACAAAATCGCTGTCATCAGAATAATAATAACCCACTGATCCGCCTATATCCAGCGTGATTTTCCTGGGAAGTTCAAAAGAATGTGAAAGATCAAAGGTAAAATACCAGCCCGGGAGATGAGCGATCTCACGATATACTGTCAGGGTGGGTGCCAGGAAAGTATCGAATCCGACGCTGAGATACAGCTCTTCGGAATCATCAGGAGCTTCGGTTATATCATAATCAGAAGAAATATCTTCGAGTGCATAATAAATATAGCCTACCTCCAGGCTGACCAGCCCGAAGCTTTTGGCATAAGAAAGCGTCCAATCGGTTTCATTGAACTGGCTCCC
>JAGGWL010000229.1 GCA_021157555.1 Deltaproteobacteria bacterium
AATTAAATGAAATTGACAAGGAAATACAAAAAAGAGAATATGATATAAAGGCTGACGCCTCAAGTTTGAATAAAATTATATCAAATATCCAAAAAGGTCGTTTAAAAGCAAAACTGGCCAAAAGAGAACTTACCAGGGCAAACCTGCGGTTGGTTGTAAGTATTGCAAAAAAATATACCAACAGAGGTTTACAATTTCTGGATTTAATCCAGGAAGGTAATATCGGCCTGATGAAAGCCGTGGACAAGTTCGAATATCGCCGGGGATACAAGTTCTCGACATATGCAACATGGTGGATACGACAAGCCATAACCCGTGCTATAGCTGACCAGGCAAGAACGATCAGGATCCCTGTACACATGATTGAAACCATCAATAAGCTGATACGCACATCAAGGTACCTGCTACAGGAATTTGGACGTGAACCTACACCCGAAGAATTAGCTGAAAAGATGGAAATTCCGTTGGACAAAGTGCGCAAAGTGCTAAAGATCGCAAGAGAACCAATATCTCTGGAAACACCAATAGGCGAAGAAGAGGATAGCCATCTTGGTGATTTTATTGAAGATAAAAAATTTATAATTCCTTCTGATGCTGCAGTCAGCCTTGATTTGTCCGAACAAACAAGAAAGGTACTGGCAACTTTGACGCCAAGGGAAGAAAAAGTGCTAAGAATGCGGTTTGGTATAGGTGAAAAAGCTGATCATACTTTGGAAGAAGTTGGACAGGATTTCGCCGTAACACGAGAAAGAATCAGGCAGATTGAGGCCAAGGCATTGAGAAAGCTCAGACATCCGACCAGAAGTCGTAAATTGAAAGGTTTTATTGAAAGGTAGTTATTGACAAAAAAAAAATATAAAGTTAATAAGTACCTACTTTATCCATCCATGGGATGGATAACTGCTAATAAAAATGTTTTGCATTTATTTAGGGCCCATAGCTCAGCTGGAAGAGCCACCGGCTCATAACCGGTAGGTCCCTGGTTCGAACCCAGGTGGGCCCATACTTATGATTTTATAATTTATTTTTACAATTAAAGGCGGGATCACCTAAAAGTGGTCGCGCTTTTTTTGCTCAATCTTTTTAAAAATGAAAGCTACAGTAAGAAATATAATAGAAGCGATGCAAACCATTGCGCCCTCCTGCCTTGCCGAGGAATGGGATAATGTCGGGTTGCAAGTTGGAAATAAAGATTGGGCAGTCAAAAAAATATGGATTGCATTAGACCCTCTGCCTGAAGTAGTTGAAGCTGCATGCAGCAAAGGAGTTGATCTTTTAATAACACATCACCCACTTCTTTTTAAACCTTTAAAATCCATTGATTTATCAACCACTACCGGTTCAATAATAAATACGGCGCTTTGTAACGGAATGGCTATTTTTTCAGCCCACACAAATCTTGACAAAGTAAAGGGCGGTATAAATGATATACTGGCTGACATAATAGGACTGAAAAATCTAAAAGTACTGAGTAAACCGGTTCTCACAAAAAAAATAAAGCTGGTTATATACATACCAACAGGATATGAGGATCAAATATTAAAAGCTTTATTCAAGTCAGCCGCCGGAAAAATAGGCAATTATACATGCTGTACGTTTAGAAATAAAGGAGAGGGAACCTTTAGACCAGGCTCTGAGTCAAAACCCTATGCAGGAAAGATCGGAGAAATATCTCATCAGGATGAGTCAAGAATAGAAGTGGTAGTTGAAAAAGATAATCTTAAATATGTTGTTGAAAATATTAGAAAAAATCATCCTTATGAGACTATGGCATATGATGTTTATCCTCTTTTTGTATCAGAATACGAAGCTTCTGACGGTCTAGGCCGTACAGGAGAAACAGATAAAGAAGTAAGCCTTTTATCATTGGCAAAAAATATCAAGCAAAAAATTGGCCTGAAATATATCAAGATTGCGGGGCATTCTGATTTAAAAATTAATAATGTTGCTCTTTGCTCAGGAAGCGGATCGAGTCTTCTGGGCGACTTTTTTGAATCAGGAGCTGATGTTTATATAAGCGGTGATCTTGGTTACCATAATGCAAGGGATGTAGAAGCCGCAGGTAAAGGATTGATAGATATTGGACATTTTGCATCGGAACATATATTTATAACATATCTTGCTGAAAAGCTTGGTAATATCCTGACAGAAACCGGTTTTGATATTGAAATTGAGGCTTGCGACATGGAAACAGATCCATTTATGATTTTATAGGATTATAATATTATGCCTGAAACAACAAAGGAACAGACCTACCGACTGGTAGCACTGCAACAGGTTGAAACAGATATAAAAATAAATAAAGCTTCAATAGAAAATTTACCCGATAAACTTGCAAAAATTGATGCAGAACTTAATCATGCCGAAGAAATAGTTAATAAAAATGAAGCGCTGTTAAAAGACTATAGTCAAAAATATCGTTCCTACGAATCGGATACGGAAATTAATCGCTCAAAAATAAAAAAAAGCGAAACAAAACTTGAATCAGTAAAAAACAACAAAGAATATCAATCATCATTAAAGGAGATTAGCGAACTTAAAAGCAAAAATTCAAAAATCGAAGATGATATGATTCAGTATCTTGACAAAATAGACGAAATAGAGGATGAAATCAAATCTCTGAAAAATGATTATAAAAAAATTGCTGAAAGAATAAAGATAAAAAAAAATGAGTTAAAAAATCAGGTTAAAAATGATGAACAGGAACTGATACAACTTTATGCTGAAAGAGATAAAATAATAGAATCCGTTCAAAAGGATTTAATAAAAAAATTTTTGATAATACAAGAAAAACAGCCAAACGGCGTAGCTATTGTGCAGGCCAAAAATTCCATCTGTTGCGGCTGTAATATGAACATTCCGCCACAGATGTATAATAACCTGCAACGTTGTAATAGTCTGGAATTTTGTCCATTTTGTAACAGAATCCTGTATTGGCAACAGGAGGAGTAAAATCTAATATACGGTTGGAGCAGTACAAACGATCGCTGGATATTTTATCCGGAGGAAAGTCCGAACACCACAGGGCAGGGTGCTCCATAACGTGGAGTCATGGCGACGTGAAGGAAAGTGCAACAGAAAGTATACCGCCTTTTTAGGCAGCTTGTAAAGAGTTGCCCGTTCCGAAGGTAAGGGTGAAAAGGTGCGGTAAGAGCGCACCAGTTCTTCGGGTGACCGGGGAAGCTTTGTAAACCCCACCCGGTGCAAGACCAAATAGGGGAGCGTTAAGGGTTGCCCGCCTAAGCTCCCGGGTAGGTCGCAAGAAATGCCGAGCAATCGGCATTCATAGATGAATGATCGTTACCGGAATGAGGGTAACCTCTTTTTGGCACAAGATTCGGCTTATGAACTGCTCCAACCGTTTTATCAAGGCCGTTTCATCAAGGAACCAGGACGAAACAAATGACAAATAACCATTTGAACAATATATCTTTTACAGAAAAAGCAAAGATCTTTTCGGAAGATTACCTGAAATCTTGTATATATATTTCTAAAGTTGACGTTTCAGAATTTATTTTTACAGAAAAGCTGCTTTTTAATCTTATAGGCTCATCTCAAATACTTGAGGATTTTCTCGATTTTCACGGTGCACGAAATAATGAAACATGGTATTTGTATAGAGAACTTAGCGCTGCTGTAAGACATTTAAGCCGTGGATGCTATTACCAGAAGCATATTTCAAACAGTTTAGATTTTTATAATCTCACGGATATAGAAGTATTCAGAAAAGAAGGGGATATTACGCTTGATTTTTTAACCCAGACTTTAATTGATCTTGCTCCTGTAATAACAGATGAGGCTTGCAGACTTAAGATTCCAATCCCTGAAAAAAGCTTTAAGCCCGCAAAATTTCCCAGCATTGTAACAACTGAGATGCTGGCTTACAATATTGATGATACAGACAGGGATCAACAGAAAAAAAATATTGTAAAAATAGCAAGTGATTTTCTTCAAATCATACGAGAATTTGAGCCATTTGAATCCTATGGGCCGCGAACGGCGGAGGAGATCAAGGAGATTGTTCCGGAAAGGATTAATGAAGTTCTTATAGGCCGATTTGAAATGATGGTTCACAACCTTCAGTCATCCTTTGATACTTATGTAATACACGGAGGGTTTAGGCTTGGAAACAAAAAATTAAAAACATTACGCGGCATTTTTTCCGTTGTGTTTCATCTTCTCCAAACAATAGGCCGGCTGCTACATTTCTATGAACGTCATTTGCACGATGCCGGGTATAAAAATATTTATCAGCAGGTTCAGAATCGTCTTTCCGCAATTATTGATCCTGATGCATTATTAGACCGCACCATAAACTATGGTCTGTTTTATATCTGTAATTTTCTTTCAGACGGTAAAACGATAGCCATAGAAATACTTAATGAAAATATAGAAAAATCTTCCATTACTGTTGGTATTCCGGTAAAATTAGGTTTTCACAGCAGACCAAGCATGATGGTTGCTAAAATTGTGCAGCATTACGGCGGTAATGTCGAAATGTGTGTGGGAAAGGACAGATTTGACGCTGGGAGCGTGCTGGACATGCAGTGGGCTGGGGGTAAAATACAAAAAGAAAATATTACGGAAGTTATTTTTGAAGGAGATATTCGCTCTCTTCATGATATAAAAATCCTCGCCAGTGTCAATTACGGAGAAGACTCTATGGGAAAGGGGGTACCTCTTCCAAATGAAATAAAGCATCTTAGATAGTGTGATTAATATGGTTTCAGCAATAATAGTAGCGGCAGGCAAAGGTATCAGGATGCAGAATACCTTGCGCAAACAATACCTTGAAATTGCCGGACTCCCTATATTATGTCATACTTTAAGAGCGATTGATGCATGCGGTTCAGTAAATGAAATTATCCTGGTAGTCCCGGAGGAAGACATTGATTATGCCCGATATAATATAATCAGCCGTATAAATCTTTCCAAAAAAATTAATTTGATTGCAGGCGGAGCTGAAAGAAGAGACTCTGTATATAACGGCATACTTGCTGTAAAAGATGTTAATAGTTTAGTCCTTATTCATGATGGAGTCCGTCCGTTTATTAGTCCCGAACAGATTGGGGCCTGCATATCCGCAGCAGAAGATTCGGGAGCAAGTATTATAGGTGTGCCTGTCCATGATACGATAAAAAGTGTCAATGCTTCCGGAAATGTCAATAAAACCCTGCCAAGAGAGAAAATCTGGCTGGCACAAACCCCACAGGTTTTTAAATATTCCATCCTAAAAGATGCTCTTGATAATGCAATTAAATCGAATTATTCAGGAACTGATGATGCATTTTTTGTAGAAAATATGGGAAAAAGCGTTAAAATGGTTAAGGGTAGCAACCTAAATATCAAAATAACGACCAAAGAGGATCTTCAATTAGCGCAAGCAATAATTAAAATAATTTTTAAAAAAAATTGTAAAAGAAATAACTTATCTTAAAGGCAGCGCTACTTTAAAAGTCGAATTTGGCGTGAATATTTATACGTAACTACAGATTTGGCCCATTATCTAAAAATTTAAAGTTAAAAGAGGTTGTTATGCCGCAGATGACAGTTGACATATCAGTTGGCAATGTAGCAGAAATTATTCAGTCCATGAACACACAGGAAATTGAAACTTTGTATCTCCTACTTACAGAGGAAGGAAAAAAATTGCTGGAACGGAAAAAAGACCTTGAACTCGGGAGAGTCAGATTTCTGACACGGGATGAGGTCTTTAATATATGATCTACAAGGATGAATACCATCCGCAGGTAAAAAAGGATTTGAAAAAACTCAGTCCGAATTTACGGGAAGCTGTTAGAGCAGAGCATATTCCTGCAATTCTTTTAAATCCGGAAAAAGGCAAACCGCTTAGCGGGGATCTGGGCGGTATATTTTCTTATTATCTGAAATTTGTCAGGCAGGAATATCGGATTGCCTATGTTCCTGAGGAAAGTACAAAAACGGTATTTGTGCTGATGATTGGTAAACGGGGAGAATTTTACAAGTTTCTGAAAAGAAGAATGAAAACATAAACAGAAACTAAAAAAAACGTAGGTAATATTTTAAGAGCCTAAAATTATAAGATAATTAAGCTTTGTGGAAAATAATGACACATTATAAAAGTAAACATAAAAAAATAATTATTTAGAGTTTGTTTTACCAATTGTCCCGGCTTAAATTGATAGCCCGGAAATGTCAATAAAACTCTG
>JAGGWL010000226.1 GCA_021157555.1 Deltaproteobacteria bacterium
GATTCAACTACAATAAGCGGTTTACTCACTTGTTTATTCCTCAAATTTTTAAAGAAAAAAGTTTTCCGGGAAATTGCTGAACAATCCCTTTTAATTCCATTTGCATCAGAATACTAGATAACTTTCCAGTTTCCATTGATGATTTTCTTATTATTTCATCAATGTGGAGAGGATAAGGTCCCAATGCCCTGAATACTTTATCTTCATCACCTGACAGCTCCGGTATTGCTTCAACAGGTCTGTTACAGATTTCTTTTGTTTTGTCATCTATAGTAAAAATATGCTGAAACTCTTCCAGGACATCGTTTACGTTTTCTACAAGTTTTGCGCCCTGTTTTATCAGTCTGTGTGTTCCTGTGCTTTTAAAAGAATTAATATTACCAGGCACAGCAAAGACTTCTCTGTTCTGTTCCGCTGCCAGCCGTGCTGTAATAAGTGATCCGCTCCTGCCGGCAGCTTCGACTACTATTGTTCCAAGAGACATACCGCTGATCACCCTGTTTCTTTTAGGAAAATTATAGGCCTCCGGCCCGGTGTTCAGCGAAAACTCTGATATTACGGCGCCGTTTTCGGATATTTTTTGAAAAAGTTTTCTGTTTTTTTGGGGGTAAATCTGTTCAAGTCCGCTTCCGAGTACTGCAATAGTTTTTCCATGACCTGCCAGTGCTCCTATGTGAGCGGCTGTATCTATGCCCAGAGCCATCCCGCTGATAATGGTAACCTTGTGCGAGACCAGTTCCTGGGCCAGGCGTTTTGTTATTGTAATTCCGTATGCGGTTGCTTTTCTTGATCCTACTATTGAAATTTTTTTTATGGATCTGTCAATGGTTCCGTGAACATAAAGAAATGGAGGTGGGTCATGTATTTGATATAAAAGTGAAGGGTAAAGCGGATCTGTAAGGGTTATAATATGGTAACCCTTTTTTTCAATAAAAATAATTTCATTTTTATCTTTGGAAAGGGTTTTAAAACTCAGTATTGCAGATGCTGTTTTGGCATTTATACCGTCAACGCCGGCAATATCTGCAATTGTTGATTTAAAAACTGTTTCCGGCGATCCAAAACGGTTGATCAGCAGTTTAAAAATATGATTTCCGACCCCGGGAACTGATTTTAAAGTAAACCATGGAAGCAGTCTATCCATTTATTTTTTTTTACGTTTCCCCTGCCAGGCAAGAAGTATGGGACTTGCTATAAAAACTGAGGAATATGTTCCTGTAAGAATGCCGATGATTATTGCAAATGCAAAGTCATGAATTATTGAACCGCCCATTAAAAAAAGTGCAAACACCACAACAAGTGTGGTGAATGATGTGAGAAGTGTACGGCTTAACGTCTCGTTTATACTCCCATTTATAATGCTTTCAAGACGTTTTTTATGATATTTGCGCTGATTTTCCCTGATACGGTCAAATACAATTATTGTATCATTAAGAGAGTAGCCTATTATTGTTAAAAGAGCTGCTATAATAGGAAGAGTAAATTCAATGTCCATGATAGAAAATACGCCGACGGTTATGATTATATCATGAATAAGAGCTACTATTGCGCCCATGGCATATTTAAGCTCAAGGAACCAGAAAAGTATAAGGGTTATAACCATAGCAACGGCAATCAGTACAGGTGTGCTGTTTTCCAAAGCAAAGAAATCACATATTTTAAGGATAAGCATAACCGCACAAATCAGCACAATCGCAATAAATCCGCTCAACAGCCATTTTAATTCAAAACGCCCGGAAATATATATTGTAATAAAAAGCAAGGAAAAAAACATGGCAAACAGGGCTTTTTCTCTCAAATCCTTGCCAACCTGGGGGCCAACCATCGCAATTCTGCGAATATCAGCCTCACCATCTGTTTCGGATTCAAGGGCATTTTTTAATTTCAGGGAAAAATCGTCGGCAGTCAAAACCGACTTATCTGTTCTGATCAGATATTCATTCTCATTTTGATCACCAAGCTGCTGGACTGATGATTTATATAGTTGTATTCCGGCAAGCCCTTTTTTTATATCATCTATATTAACAGGAGATGTAAACTTTACCTGTATCAGGGTGCCCCCTGAAAAATCGACTCCGTACTTTGGCCCTTTGTGTATTATCAGAGAAATTATAGTGATAATAATAAATACTGTTGAGATAAAAAAAGCTGTTTTTCTTTTACTGGTAAAATCAATATTAATATCTGGTTTTATAAATTGCATAAATTGATATCTCCGGCTTAAATGCTTAAACTCTTTATTTTACGATTTACAAGGAAATAATCGAATATCAGACGTGACAGAACAAGAGCTGTAAACAGGCTGGCTATTACGCCAAGGCTTAAGGTAACGGCAAACCCTTTCACAGGTCCTGTGCCGAACTGAAAAAGCACAAGGGCAGCAATGAGTGTGGTAACGTTTGCATCAAGAATAGTAAGTGTAGCTCTACTATAACCCGCATCTACCGCAGCCCGGGGAGTTCTGCCAAAACGCAATTCCTCCCTTATACGTTCAAATATCAAAACATTTGCATCTACCGCCATACCTATGGTGAGTATAACACCAGCAATACCGGGAAGAGTTAAAGTAGCCTGAAACGCTGCCAGACCTCCGGCAATCAGAAGAATATTTATGAGCAGGGCAACATCAGCGATAAGGCCTGAGCCTTTATAATAGATCAGCATAAATAGAACTACTATAATGCCGCCTGTAATTATGGAAAAAATGCCTTTTTTGATTGAATCCAAACCAAGGGAAGGGCCTACTGTTCTCTCTTCGAGTATTTTTACAGGAGCAGGTAAAGCGCCTGCACGCAGTATAATAGCAAGATCACGCGCTTCTGCGGTTGAGAAGCTTCCTGTAATGCTGGCTTCTCCTCCAGCAATTTTATCCTGTATAACAGGTGCTGAATAGACCTTGTTGTCAAGCACAATAGCAAGCCGTTTTTTTATATTTGCTCCGGTTATCCTGGCAAAATCTCTAGCACCTTTTTTATCAAATTTAATCGAAACATAAGGTTCGTTATATTGGGAATTTATCTGCACTCTTGCATCTATCAGAGTAGCACCGGTTAAAGCGGTTCTCTTTTTTATCAGCATAGGAGTTTTACTGCTTCGTCCTGTTTTATCGTCCTTATGAATCTGGTAGAGTATTTCACTTCCAGGGGGCGGATTACCATTTAAAGCAGCAGTAACATCATGGGTTTCATCTACAAGCTTAAACTCAAGCAGGGCAGTCTTGCCAATAAGATCCTTGGCCCTCTGTGTATTTTTGATGCCAGGCAACTGGATCAGGATACGTTTTTCGCCCTGAATTCTGATATCAGGCTCACTTACACCAAACTGGTCTATTCTGTTTCTTATAGTTTCAAGGGCCTGCTCTGTGGCCATTTTTTTAATATGCAAAGCTTCATCAGCAGGGAGATTTATAGCTATAGTCTTTATTCCGTTTTCCTCTGATCTGGAAATTATATGCAACTCCCTGTATTCTTTACTGATAAAATTTTCAAACTTATCAACGCTTTCATCAGGAATCTGGATCGCAATGCCTGTACCTTCACGCATTTTTATCCCGGTATGTCTTATACTATTCTTTTTTAAATCTCTCCGCAGTTCCTGGGAAATCCTTTCAAGTGTACTTTCAACGGCTTTTTCCGTATCCACTTCAAGGACAAGATGCATCCCCCCCTGAAGATCAAGCCCAAGGTTTATTTTTTTATGTGGCCACCAGCCTGACTGTATAGTGGGAAGTATATAGATAACAGCGGTTATCATGACCAGCAGAACCAAAAGCAGTCTCCAGGTAATATCTTTCAAAACTCAGTTCCTTTCCTGAAATTTTAAGCGCATATTTCACGATTCATTACGAGTTGTTTTTGCCTTTTTGAGGTTTAGGCTGTTGCGGTGGAGGGGAGACAAGTGCGGTAATACTTCCCCGAGCCACTTTTACACGAACATTATTTGCTATTTCAACAGTAATGCTGTTTTCATCCTCAGAGGTTATCTGACCATATATACTGCCTCCTGTGAGAATTTTGTCACCTTTTTTCAGATTGGTTATCATTTCCTTATGTTGTTTCTGTTTTTTCTGCTGTGGACGGATAAGCAGAAAATAAAAAATAACAAACATAAGAATCAGCGGAATGAATGTTGTAAATCCTCCACCTCCCTGGCCTGCTGCCCCTCCTCCTGCACCCAGTGCATATGCAATACTTGTCAAAATAATCTCCTTTTAACTTTTATAAATATATTGTATCATAATTTGATTCAATTTAATTTATGAAGATATACTGTAAAAAAAAATATCCGTCAATTATTTCTTGTAAATATTGACGGAGTTAACTCTCATTCCGAAGGAACCCACAGGGTCTCACCATCAAACTGAATGCTGTTTACGTTGTTGTAATCAATAGAATCTATCAGCCCAAAGATCTGGGTCATATTATATACAACCAGTTTGTTTAAAGGATGTATCAGATTAAGATCAACATCCAGCCTGTTCTCTTTAATATTATATATACTTACTATATTTTCAGAAAATTTAAGAATTTTACCCACACCGGAGCTGTAACCTAATTGATTCGGTTCATCAGAGGTAGGTGCAAGTGGAATGCCTTTATGATCAAAATAGTCTTTTAAAAATTTAAAATGTATGTTCCAGATACTATCACCTTTTTTTACTATATATATTCCAAAGGTCTCAATTTTATATTTCGGAACTTTTTTTCCCGGTCCAATATCAGATTCAACTATCTCACCGCTTTTCAAGCGTATTTTTTCAATAATTCTCTGCATGGGAACCGTTGAATCGCCGATTTTCAGCGCCTCATCAGATCTAACAATAATATCAACCCCGTTTTCAATTCCGTAGTCTGTTTTTCGTTGTTCCATCAACTCCTTTAATGCCGTATCGTTTTTAATTTTGTTATAATCTATTACAGGCTGCTTTATAA
>JAGGWL010000303.1 GCA_021157555.1 Deltaproteobacteria bacterium
AGTAACCAGTCCTGCTCCGGCACGTATGGCAGAGCCCGCAACCATTGTTGCGGCTCCTGTTTTTCCGGTTGAAGCTGCGATAACAAGCAGATGCCCTGTATCGCCTTTATGAGCATCCCGCTTTCGCGGGTGGATATAGGAAGCCGCCATATCTCCTGTTATGAGATATTGCCGGGGGGCCACCTCGTCGGCAATATAAGGTGGAATACCTATATCGACTATTTCCAGATCACCGGTATACTCTACTCCCGGGTATAAGATATGGCCTGTTTTGGCAAATGCAAAAGTTGCTGTTGCATCTGCGCGCACAGCTATACCGCAGGGCAGCCCTGTATCGGAATTAAGCCCTGATGGTATATCTACAGAAAAGATATATTTTTTTGAATTGTTTATAAATTCTATTAGTTCCCTGAAAAATCCCTTTACATCGGATTTCAGACCTGTTCCGAGAATCGCATCAATCCATAGATCGTAATTGAGCATTGCCTCCTTATGGTGTGAGAAAACCTCGCTGTTTGTCAGTTCGATCACGGATACGTCAAGGGAGTCAAGCAGACGCAGATTGGCGGCAGCATCTCCGACGACTCGCTTTTTGTCTGCCAGCAGATAAACAGTTACTTTTATCCCTTTTTGGGCGAGATAGCGTGCCATAACAAATCCATCCCCGCCGTTGTTGCCGCGTCCGGCCATGACTCCCACACTTTTGTGGTTGAGATCTAAATTTTTCCTTAATAATATTTCTGTTGCTCCCCGTCCGGCATTTTCCATTAAAACCCGGCCGGGTATCCCGAAAGATTCAATGGTCAGACGATCCATTTGCTGCATTTCATCTGCATAAACAAGATACATAATTTTATTTAATATCCTTCATAACCTTGCGCAACGTTTTGCATAGAGTTTCAAGCTTGTAAGGCTTTGCAAGCACACCAATAAATCCGTATTCTTTAAATTTTGCCATGGTTGAATTGGTTGAATAGCCACTTGATACAATCCCCTTTACTCGCGGGTCAATTTCAAGCAATTTCTTTATGGCCTCCCGACCGCCCATTCCGCCTTGCACGGTTAGATCCAGAATAACTACATCAAACGGTCTGCCAGTATCCATAGCTTTTTTATATTTTGCAACAGCTTCTGCTCCATTTTCAGCAAAATCAGTTTTATAACCAAGTGATTCTATCATAGCCCTGGAAACTTCCAGAACCATAACCTCATCATCCATCATCAGTATCCGGCCTTTTCCTGTAATCATATTTTTCTTTTTTTTGTGGATAATGGTCTCTTGGGAGACAGGCAGATATATGAAGAATGTTGTTCCTTTTCCGATTTTGGATTCTACAAATATATATCCATTATGTCTATTGATAATCGAAAATACAGTGGCCAGCCCCAAACCATTCCCGGCCTGTTTGGTAGTAAAGTAAGGGTCAAAAATTTTTGTGAGATATTCATTCGGGATTCCATGGCCCACGTCTTGTATCTTTATTTTTATATATTGGCCGGGTTTTACGGAGATACCTGATTTGTTATTTATATCAATATTTTCAGCCGTTATTTTGATTGTCCCGCCTTGGGGCATGGATTGGAGGGCATTGATAACAAGATTGGAGATAACCTGACCTAACTGGCTGGCATCTGCCTTTAGTGGCCGAAGATCGTTGGAAATAACGCAATCGCATTTAACATTGGAGCCGGATAATGCAAAATATGCCGATTCATTAATAATTTTCCGGATGGATACAGTTTCTTTGATTGGCGCTCCGCCCCCTGCGAATGTCAGCAATTGCTGGGTTAAATCCCTGGCTCTCAAAGATGCCTTTTCCGCAGCCTCAAGTTTGCTATATGCCCTGTCATTTGCATCAAGATACATTTTTGACAAGGTTATATTTCCAAGAATGCCGGTTAATATGTTATTGAAATCATGGGCAATGCCTCCGGCAAGAATTCCAAGGGAATCAAGTTTTTGTGTTTTCAAACGTTCCTGCTCTATTTTCCTTTTTTCTGTAATATCCCTGAAAACAAAAACAACGCCGGAAACGTTGCCTTTTCCATCCTTGACAGGGGCAGCACTGTCATCAATAGGTCTGGTTTGGCCATTTTTTGAGATAAGCATGGTATTATTGACCAGACCCACAACAAGACCGGTTTCCAAAACATTATTTACCGGATTTTTAACAACGGCATTAGTCTGTTCATTAACTATATTAAAAACTTCGGTCATATTTTTGTTTGATGCATCTTCCTGATTCCACCCTGTAAGCTTTTCAGCCACCGGATTCATAAATGTAACCCGGCCTTGATTATCCGTGGTAATCACAGCGTCACCTGTGCTTTTAAGCACTGTTGTCAGCCATTCTTTGGATTTCTTCAGCTTCAGCTCCATTTGGTGTTTGTAAAGCCCTATTTCTATGGCGGTATGCAGTTCCTTTTCGTCAAAGGGTTTGAGAATATAACTCAGAGGAGTGGTTATTTTGGCACGCTTTAAGGTATCTCCGTCTGCATAGGCTGTAAGATATATAACCGGCAGATCAATTTTCTTCCTTATTCTTGATACAGCTTCAATCCCGTC
>JAGGWL010000096.1 GCA_021157555.1 Deltaproteobacteria bacterium
AGATTTTATCAGGCAGATCCTGTCGCCATACTGATAGAACAAGGTGCTGATTTAATAATCAATATATCTGCCTCCCCTTTTTTCATCAGCAAAAGAGAAGTCAGGTGGAATATGCTCAGTTCAATTGCTGCTAAATATAAAGTTCCTTTAATCTACGCCAACCAGACCGGAGGTAATGACAGCCTGCTTTTTGACGGCTCCAGCGCAGCGTTTGACAGATATGGGCAAATGGCGGCGCGAGCCGGTGATTTTACTGAAGACCTGGTAGTTTTTGATCTTGACCATCAAAGTGATGCTGAATCGTACCAGGATAATATCCATCCTGTTTCAAGCTCTGACGAGGAATCAGTTTTAAAAGCCCTTGTAGCCGGAACAAAAGATTATGTAAGCAAGTGCGGATTCAGCAAAGCGGTTATCGGTTTAAGCGGTGGAATTGATTCCGCTTTAACCGCATATATTGCGGTAAAGGCTTTGGGGAGTGAAAATGTATCTCTGATTTTCATGCCTTCGGAATATACTTCACAAGACAATTATGAAGATACGGAAGAATTGGCTGCAACCCTGAAAATAAAACAAAAAATAATTCCGATAAACGGGATGTTCAAGGAATTTTTAAGGTATATATCTCCAGATTTTGACAGAAATAATCCCGATGTAACGGAACAGAACTTACAGGCCAGAATACGCGGCACAATTCTTATGGGATTGTCCAACAAGCATGGCTCTATTCTCCTGACAACAGGAAATAAATCTGAATGCGCCATTGGATATTGTACTCTATACGGCGACATGAACGGAGGCCTGGCAGTTATTTCTGATGTGCCCAAAACCATGGTTTATGATATTGCAAAATATATCAACAAAGACAAAGAGTATATCCCGGCACGAATAATTGAAAAAGCCCCTTCAGCGGAACTTAAGGATTCGCAAACGGATCAGGATGATCTCCCCCCGTATGAAATTATAGATCCCGTGTTAAAAGGGTATGTAGAAAATTTTAAAAGCACAGATGAACTTGTTAAAAACGGTTTTGACAAAAAAATAGTTGAAAAAATAATTAAAAAAATAAACCTTAGCGAATATAAAAGACAACAGGCCGCGCCCGGCCTGAAAATAACATCCAAATCATTTGGATATGGACGAAGATATCCCATAGCACAAAAGTACTCTGGAATATCTGGAAAATGATCGAATAAAAGATGCTGAAAAAAGTTTATAAACTTTGGAAGCCAATATAATCAGGTGAAAATTGGAAAGAAAATGAAATATGAAACAGAGAAGAAAATAAAATTTGTGACATTTCGAGCTATAAAAATATTGACAATAGATGTGAAATACAGGTATATGTATTAATTAATTTTTCAAATCGCTATCATATCATATGGGCCGTTAGCTCAATCAGGCAGAGCACCTGACTCTTAATCAGTAGGTTGAAGGTTCGATTCCTTCACGGCCCACCAAAAAAATATACTCTTCTCGCAAGAACCTTTCCCGCTTTATCATTTCCATATAAAAAAAAATAGTGGGAAGAATGGGGTCATTATTCCTCAATCTCAGCCCTTAATACCTAACCCTTCTGGAATATAATGAAAGATTTTTTTAAAGTTACCGATCTTGATCAAATTTTTGCATTTATATCAAAATTTCCTGTTATCGCTTCCGAAACTATTCCGTTGCCAGATGCAACAGACCGAATAGTTGCTGCAAATATCATTTCAAATGCCGATTTGCCTGATTTTGACAGATCTACAATGGATGGATATGCAGTCCGTGCAGCTTCTACCTTTGGTGCATCTGATGGAAATCCTGCTTACTTAAATATCAAAGGTTCTGTTGCAATGGGTGAACACCCGGATTTTTTTATAGATTCCGGCGAAGCAGCCCTTATTTCCACAGGAGGCATGCTGCCTGATGGTGCGGACAGCGTTGTTATGGTTGAGCATACCGAACCGATTGATGATACTACCATTGAGGTTTACAAAAGTATTGCACCTGGCAGTAATATGGTCGAAATCGGAGAGGATATAGCCAAAGGTTCCATTCTCCTTAACTGCGGTCAAAAGATAAGACCGCAGGAAGCCGGCCTGCTGGCTGCATTCGGGCATGAATCAATCAATGTTTATAAAAAACCATTAATCGGTATAATATCTACGGGTGATGAACTCTGTCCTGTAGACACTGCTCCAAATCCCGGAAAGATTCGTGATATCAACACCTATACATTATCTGCAATGGTTCAAAAAACCGGAGGGATTCCCCTGGTTTTTGGAATTGTAAAGGATGATTTTGATTCTCTCCATCTGATATGTTCAAAAGCCCTGGCAGAGTCTGATATGGTTTTAATTTCAGGCGGAAGTTCAGTGGGTATGCGAGATCTAACCATAAAGATATTATCTTCCCTGTCTGATTCTAAGATACTTGCACATGGTATTTCGATTAGCCCGGGTAAACCGACAATACTTGCAAAAATTGGCAACAAGGCGTTTTGGGGTATGCCTGGCCCCGTGGTTTCAGCAATGATCGTATTTACCATTGTTGTAAAGCCTTTTGTGGAACACGTCAAAGGACTTGCTGCTGGGGAGAGGCATTTATGGAGACTTCCGGCGCTGCTCATGAGAAATATTTCCTCCTCTCAGGGGCGTACGGAATTTGTCCGCGTACGACTATTGGAAAAAGATGGTGTACTATGGGCAGAACCGCTTCCCGGCAAATCTACCCTTATAAATACCATGGTAAAGGCAGATGGTTTAATAGAGATGGGGCTAAATATTGAGGGTCTTGAAAAAGGCTCTGAAGTTTCGGTAATTCTTTTATGAAAGGGTAATATTGAAGCCGATGTGCGGAATTGAACCGCAGACCTGCTGATTACGAATCAGCTGCTCTACCAACTGAGCTACATCGGCATAAACTTTGTAATTGTTAACAATGAACGATTATAATATTTAAAATATATCATGCATAATTTTCAATGGTCAAGTTAAAAAACATGCTTAACAGGTTTATAACTAAAGTTTTAATCACATTCATTCTATTCTGTTCCGCTTTTGTGACCTCAATTGAGGCGGTAACATTTAAAATAGCCAGCTATAATGTTGAAAATCTTTTTGACCTTAAAAAAGATGGAACGGAATATTCAACATATATACCTGACAGTCCTTCCGGCTGGAACAGGATGATGCTTGATAAAAAAACATCAAACCTTGCACGGGTAATTAAAGGGCTGAATGCCGAAGTAGTAGCCTTACAAGAGATTGAATCGAAAAAAGCACTGATTTTGCTGGTTAAAAAATTGAAAAGCAATGCTGTTAATTATCCATATTATAAAATAACAACAGCAAAACCTACTGCGGTGAAATGTGCAATTATTTCAAAATTCCCAATCATAAATAAAAAAGAAATAGAGGTTGACGATGATTCTGCCAGAAATATTTTAAAAATTACTCTCAATATAAAAGGAGCGCCATTTATTATTTTTGTGAATCACTGGAAATCCAAAAGAGGCCCTGAGAGCTGCAGGATTAAATACGCAAAAGCTCTTAAAAAAGAAATTGATAAACTACCGGATGATTCCGACTTTATACTTACAGGTGATTTTAATTCAGGCTATAATGAATACAAAACTATTAAATATTCAAACAGGTTAAACGATACGAGAGGAATAACCGGAATCAATCATATCCTTATGACTATTAAAGGTTCCAAAATGGTTAATGAGGATTTTTTAATAAAACAAAAGGGGAATGAGTATCTTTACAACCTCTGGCTTGAACTTGGCAAGGGTAAGCGCTGGTCATATCTTTTTTTTGGTAAAAAGAGAAGCCTGGATAATATGATAATATCAAAAGGATTGTATGATAATAAAGGCATATCTTATGTAGATAATTCTTTTGGCAGGTTTTCGCCTGAATATCTATTTTATAAAAAGGGCATTTATCGCTGGCAAATATCCAAAAAAGGGAAAGGCCGGCATTTGGGCAAAGGTTACTCTGACCATCTTCCCATATTTGCATTATTTTCAACAAAATAAAAAAGCCACAACTTTTCAGGAACGAGTACGAAATAACTTCCCAAAGTAAGCGCACAGATTTAGGTCAGGTTTGTTCGATCTAAAAGTACAAAAGTTGAAGGAATAGCAAGCTATTTCAATATTTTTGTACTTTTAGATCGGACAAAGATGGCCTGAAGCTGAGATGCATAGTTGGGGAAGTTGTTTCGTACTCATTCCTTAGATTGTGGCTAATTCTTAAGAATTTTAAAACATAATAAATGGTGCCGAAGGCCGGACTTGAACCGGCACGGGCGTAGCCCACTACCCCCTCAAGATAGCGTGTCTACCAAATTCCACCACTTCGGCACTATATATTAGTTACTCTGCATTGATCGGTTCTGCAGCATGGGAGGGTTCAGTTGTCGGAGTTTCGTCTTGTGGCTCCGCAGGCTGTACTTTTTCCTCAATAGGCGGTTTTGTATCAAGCATGATTGATTTTTCAGTTTTATTACTAACTATATATGCAAGCGTTAATGAGGTAAGCATAAAAACAACCGCTACAATTGTTGTTGCTTTACTTAAAAATGTAGATGCTCCCGAGCTTCCAAAAAGAGTTTGACTGGAACCCCCTCCGAAAGCCGCTCCCATGTCTGCACCTTTACCGGTTTGTAAAAGTACAATCATTATAAGGCCTATGCATACAACAACATGAACAATAGTTAAAAAAATTCCCATTTTATACTCTTTTAAAAATGCACTATTTCGCTGAATATCTCAGCAGCCAGGCTGGCTCCTCCAACAAGAGCTCCGTCAATATCAGATTTTTCCATCAGGGCAGAAACATTGTTTGGCTTAACACTGCCGCCGTAAAGTATTCTTACGGCTTCTGCAAAACTATCCCCGAATTGTTTCCCTAACAGGGTGCGTAAAAAATGATGAACCTCTTGTGCCTGATCATCAGTTGC
>JAGGWL010000104.1 GCA_021157555.1 Deltaproteobacteria bacterium
CTGGAAGATCCCGATTCCCTGCCCGAACCCCGCGAGCTTGCCGCCGATGCCATAACCGAGCTTGAGGCATGTGTTGGTGACCTGAAGGAGATTCTGGAGGTTATTGATGCGGAGGAAGTAGAATGAATAAAGTGCTTCCTAAAGGTTGGTGTGCTATAAAAATAAATGAATTGGCATCGCATAAGTCAGGAAATTCGAAGCTGATCAAAGGAAAATTCCACAAGAGTTTTGATGATAGACTTTATCCTGCTTTTAGTGCCTCAGGACAAGATGTTTGGCATGATAAGTATGAATTTGAAGGGCGGGCCTTAATAATTTCTGCTGTTGGTGCCCGATGTGGAAAAGTATTTCAGACTGATGGAAAATGGTCTGCAATCGCAAACACTCATATTGTTTGGACGAATGAGCATTTAATTGATTATCAATTTTTTTGGTACTTGATTAATAATGAAAATTTTTGGGACAAAGGTGGGACTGCCCAACCATTTGTAAAAGTAAAAAATACATTTTGTCGAGCAATTGGACTGCCTCCTTTTCCAGAACAAAAACGTATCATCACAAAGCTTGACAAAATCATACCGAGAATTGACGCCGCTCAGAGAGCGGCTCGACCGGATTCCGCAAATCATCAAACGCTTTCGCCAGGCTGTGCTCACCGCTGCGGTTACTGGCAGATTGACTGAGAAGTGGAGGGAAGGGAATCAGAATGTTGAGAGTGTACAGGTCTTGTTGAAGCGAATTAAGGAGTTCAGGATAAAAAATGCGGCGAATAAACGGGAACTTAATTCAATATATAAATATTACAAAGAAGGCGAAGAAAGATTAAATTTAAAGGAAGCAGCTTTTAAAATTCCTAAAACATGGAAACATTGTGAAATCAATAATATTGGAAATGTTTGTAATGGTAGTACTCCATCGAGAAAAATATTAGATTACTGGGGAAATGATATTAGCTGGGTGAGTTCAGGTGAAGTTCAAAATTGTATTATTAAAAAAACGAGTGAAAAAATCAGTCAGTTAGGATTCCAAAATTCTTCTGTTAAACTGCTTCCTAAGGGGACTGTTTTGATTGCTATGATTGGCGAGGGAAAGACTAGAGGACAAGCTGCGGTACTTGATATAGATGCTGCATGTAACCAAAATGTTGCGGGTATTATTATCAATCACAATTATGTGTTATCAAAATACCTGTTTTTTTGGCTTTTGCTTCAATATGATAGAAATAGAAATGTTGGAAGTGGATCAGGTCCAAAAGCGTTAAACTGCCAGAAAGTTAGGGGGTTGGATTTCATTCTTCCCCCCCTCGAAGAACAAAAAGAAATTGTCCGTCAGGTAAACAAACTATTTGCTTTTGCCGATAAACTCGAAACCCGTTACCAAAAAGCAAAAGAAAAAATCGATAAACTGCCACAGTCTGTTCTTGCAAAAACATTTCGCGGCGAACTGGTTCCGCAGGATCCGAATGACGAACCCGCTTCTGAATTGTTGAAGAAAATTATAGCGGAAAAAGAAAAGCTCCAGGCTGGAATAAAACAGACGAGAAAGCGCAAGGTTAAATCAAAAGCGCTGAAAAACAGGAGCTGATGAGCAAGCGTATTGCCGACATACCTAAACTGGAGCGGCCACGGGAAAAACTTCAGCAAAAAGGCCCAAGGGCTCTGTCCGACCTGGAGCTTCTTGCTATCCTTTTAGGCAGCGGGACAAAATCCCATGATGTCATGACCCTGGCCGGACGTATTTTGAAAGTTCTGGACAAAGGGAATGCAGAACCAGGAGTTAAGGATCTGCAAGAAATTGATGGCGTTGGCCCGGCCAAGGCCACTTTGATTGCCGCAGCCCTGGAATTTGCCCGCCGCCGCATCCGGCCAGAAGGCTTTAAAATCGCATTCCCGCCTGACGTGCTCCCGCTGATTCAAAATTACGCAGACCGCAAACAGGAACATTTTATCTGCATTTCCTTAAACGGCGCCAATGAAGTCATCAATACCAGGGTCGTTTCAGTAGGTTTGGTCAACAAAACCCAGGTACATCCCCGCGAAGTCTTTGCCGATCCCATAACCGACCGGGCCTCGGCAGTCATTGTTGCTCATAACCATCCGGCCGGCGGCCTGATACCAAGTAAGGAAGATATCGCCGTTACACGACGGCTGAAAGACGCCGGCGAAACCCTCGGCATCAAACTTCTGGATCATATCATTTTTAACCATAAAGGATATTACAGTTTCCTGGAAACAGGGGAACTGTAAATTACCCTATTATGGCCCTGAGTATTTAAAACCAGTAATTTTTTCAAATCTCTTAATTTCCTTTTTGGGTTGGGGATGTTCATTGCATTTATCCCAATCTTCGATTATTGCCTGAAGATTTTCATCCCATTTAACAAGCCCTTTCTCCAGCCAGTCATTAATAATCTCTAAAGGCGAAATTGAACTGCCTGAAAATTCCTGCCTGATAAAATCCGCCAAATCATCATCGACTGCAGTCAGTGTAAAATTATGGGCAATTGAACAGGCTGCTATTTTTTGATCAACTGAGCTTAAATTAAAAAAATGACCTGTTCTTTTGTTTATTATACCGGCGGATACAAGGGCTTTTATTGTTTGCAAATACAGCTCATAGTCTCCTTGCTTAACCCTTGACGCTCCTAATGGTTTTATTTTGCTTTTATAGGATGTCCTCCAGGGATACTTGCTTTTAAATTTTTGAGTACGAAATAATTCCTGGGATACCTCCTGGATGGTTACACACCCAAAACGATTATC
Source organism: Deltaproteobacteria bacterium (assembly GCA_021157555.1). GTDB lineage: Bacteria > Desulfobacterota > Desulfobacteria > Desulfobacterales > BuS5 > BuS5. Next base: position 2,763 of record JAGGWL010000104.1, read on the forward strand.
ACAAAACATATCCGGCGCTATCCTGATCAGCATCAAAACACTGCAAGTATCACAGAGAATATACATATCAGGAAGCCGCCTTTTTCATCCTGATCAATTCATCCTTAACTGCTTTTATGTCCAGCACACTTTCAATTCCAAGTATTTCTCCCAGTTTTCTATTTGTAATACTGTCAATCTGGTTAAGGATGACACTTGTAAAAAGAGGGCTCAACTTTGAAATTTTTGTAACATAATCTCTGGGATCATCACCTGCAAACAAAATATCACCAATTGTGTGAAAGCCTTTTTTAAAATTTGAGTCAGCGCCTCCAATTTTGAGATTAAAATCAGGATCAATAGTTTTGATTTGTTTGGCTATCCCAAATAATGCATGACTGTAAGTTTTTCCATAAATCTTGAGTTTGTTTACCTGGGCACCTGCAGATAAGCCATTGATAACATCATATACCATATGAACATATTCATCAGGGAATTGAATGTTATTAGCTACATTGTTACAGAAATTTTCCTCTTCAGTATCAAAAGCGTCATTTATCTGGATTTCGTCGCGTATTGCGTGTACGGCTTCATGTAAAACTGGAAAAATCAGATCAATAATATTTGTGCTGTTATTAACAAATACAACTCTATGCCCATGGATCTTTGTATAAAAAGCATAGGCTTTAATTTTTTCAGGAAAATACCGAAATATTACTTTAATTCCAAGTTGTTCCAAAAGCGAAAAAGTTTGTTCATAATCGGGAGGAAGATCCTGACTGATTCCTGCTCTTTTTCGTAACTCCCCTGCAATTTTTTTTGCAGCTTCATCAGTACGGCTATGAACTCTTACAACAGGGACAACGCTTGAATTGGCATCATTTTTAAAAAGAACTTCATAGATTCCGGCCAGTTTAAGTGCATCTTTCTGCATTGCCGGCGTAACCTTGGCAGTTCTTCTTGTGCGATGGACGGGAACAGATATTGAATTATCATAATCTTTGGAAAAGAAGAAATCGGGATTTACTTTGAAAAGCTTGCAAAGATTAATTAAATGATTGCCCCTGGGAACCTGGCCATTGATCCAGTCATTTACTGTCTGCCTGGAAACACCAATCTTTTCAGCCAATTTGACAATTGAAAAATTATTTTCCTTTATCAAATTTTTAATTTTTCCCCCTGCCCATTCCATGATAACCCCTTTGTTTTTATAACTTTATAATAAATTAAATATATTCGTACTAAATTTTTGGTTATGTGTCAAGTTTATTTTACGTTTTTATACATAAAAATATATTTGTGGTACAATATGTAAAGTTAACCCAATTTATATTCATCTGCAAAACGACACAAATCCGGCAAACCCTGTGTTAGCATGCCTATTTTTGTTTGCGCTTTGATTTTGTTAACCGGGCAGGCTGCCGGACGCTTTGAAACCTTATGCCGACAAGGTGCCGGATGAACTTGAGGAACTGTTAAAACTGCCGGGGGTGGGGCGTAAAACAGCCAACCTTGTTTTAGCGGTGGCATTCGGCAAACCTGC
>JAGGWL010000233.1 GCA_021157555.1 Deltaproteobacteria bacterium
AATATATCATGAAACCTATTGTTAAAGATAATATTGCCAGGACAATAAGGAAAGTGCTTGATGAATGAAGAGAGGGAGGAATAAAATGACGCGAATTATTATTATAGATGATAATATTCAAGTACTGGATATGCTCAAACAAACATTAGAATGCGAGGGGTATAATGTGGTAAGTGCTCCCAATGGGAATGAGGGAATAAGACTTTATCGTGAAAACCCGGCAGATCTGATCATCACAGATATCATTATGCCAAAAAAAGAAGGTCTTGAGACGATCATGGAACTTAAAAAAGACTTTCCGGATGTAAAAATTATTGCCATTTCAGGAGGTGGCCAAATCAGCCCGGAGGAATATTTAATCATGGCCAAAAAATTAGGCGCACGGTACACCTTTGCCAAACCTGTTGCACGGAAAGAGCTTCTATCGGCGATCAGGGAACTTGTAGGGTAAGCTGTGATGTATATTGGGAAAGTTATTTATCATCTCTTTACAGGATATAAAATTGAAGATTATTTTTGCTTTTCTCCTGATTATTTTTCTTGCTTTCAGCGGATATCATCTTTCATTCAAGAAATTCAGACTTCCGCTTTTTATACGTGGATTTTATCTTTCCGGAACTGAATTTTTATTTCTTGGCTTTCTTCTCGGCCCTCGGCTGCTCAATGTTATAGACAATGAAACAGTCAAGGCGCTTGAACCTTTTACAACATTTTTACTTGGATGGATCGGGTTCCTTTTTGGCCTGCAGTTTGAAATTAAAAAATTACGACGGTATCCTTTTGAATTTTTAATCGGCTCCATTTTAGAGGGGCTTATCACTTTTATTATTGTTTTTGCAGGCAGTTATTTTATTTTAACAAATATAAATTTCCTGGAAGATAATTTACTATTGCCTGCGATATTAATGTTGTCTGCTGCCGCATCATGCACAGCACCGACCGGTTTAGCCCTATCCACAACACGGTTAATTAAAAAACATAATAATACGGTGAAACTTTTACAATATATTTCGAGTATCGACGGCTTGATCGCTTTGATAATCTTTGGGCTGGCTTTTTTTTGCCGCATCCCGTTTTTTTCCGAAGCAGGCTTATTTTATGACATCGGCAAAAACGCTCTGTTATATATGGGTGCCAGCCTGGGGTGCATCATTCTCTTTGCTATCTTGCTTTCAATTCGCAAGGATGGCCCGGAACTGATTCTTATTGCTATCGGTATGGTGGTATTTACAGGCGGAACCGCCAGAGTTCTAAATTTTTCACCTCTTCTAATAAATTTTCTGGTAGGGTTCAGCCTTATTAATCTGACAAGAAATGAAGACCGGCTTTTTACAGTTTTTGTCGCTATTGAAAAGCCTGTTTATCTTCTTTTGTTGATTTTTCTTGGGGTGAGCTGGAATTTTGACACAATATGGATTCTGTTTCCGGCCGCTGCTTACTGCATGCTTCGTTTTTTTGGCAAAATATTGGGAGGATATGTTATTACACATATTAATTCAGAAATGAAAAAATACCCGTCCCTTTTGGGGATCGGCCTCCTGTCCCCGGGAGGTCTTCCATTGGCTATACTTCTTGATTTTCAAAAAGGATTTCCCGGCCTTCATATATCCCTGCTTGCCGGCATGGTTATAATTTCAGTAATATATAATGATATTTTAAGCCCAAACCTGTTACAACGGCTTCTTAGAGACAAATGACTCAGACTAATCCCTTAAAGAAAACTTTGATAACCAATTTCCTGTTTCTTCTTTTTTTAACCTTATTCGCAGCAGGGATTAACTATCTAAATAAGGAAGGAAATTTTGGACAAACAGGTTATGAAAGTTTTGCTCTCGGCTTTGTTATGCTTGCGGCCTATTCCGCCGCTAAGCTTCTCAAAACGATAGGGCTTCCTATTATCAGTGGTTATATATTTTCAGGTATAATTGCAGGGCCTTATATAACAGGTTTTTTGAATCTTGAAATGGTGCACAAATTCAGCCTGATTGATGACCTTGCTCTGAGCTTTATTGGCATGACGGCCGGAGGAGCTTTAAAAATTGAGTCTCTTAAAAAACGGAGCAGAGCAATTTTCCTCAATACTCTTCTTCAGTCCATCATGGTTTTCTTGTTTGTATATAGCTTCATTATTTTTACCGGCCATTATTTTCAATTTATTCGAAATCTCACCCACCCCCAGATAATTGCCTTTGCTGTCCTTTTAGGCGTTATCGCCATTGCCCGTTCACCGTCATCCGCTATAGCGATTATAAACGAATGCAGGGCATCCGGTCCTTTTACAGATACAATCCTCGGTGTGACAATTGTCATGGATGTTTTTATAATTATTTTTTTTACAATTGCCATGACAGCGGTTCAGATAATTCTGGCAGAATCAGGCGTTGTCGATTACCTGTCCTTTTCTATATTATTTTGTGCCATAGCAATTTCTTTCATCATTGGCGCTTTGCTGGGAAAACTTATATCATTTTACATCAAATCCTTCGGCCATGATCTTGCACTTCTCCTGCTTTTCGTCTCTTTCACTGTAAGCAAAATTTGCATGGCGGTAAACCCCTTAATAGAAACACATTTCAATATTGATTTCCATCTGGAGCCATTGCTGATATGTATGAGCGCAGGCTTTACAGTTCAAAATTTCAGCCGTGAAGGCAAACTCTTTCTTGGAACTCTTGACAGGATTTCCCTGCCGATTTATCTTCTATTTTTTACACTGGCCGGAGCCGCTCTGGATATTAAAGCGCTTCGCATGTGCTGGCCGCTTGCATTATGCATTGCAATGGTCAGAGTATTCGGTATCTTTGCGGCAACCTGGCTGTCCGGCTCTTTAACTAAAGATCCTGTAAAACATAAAAAAAATGCCTGGATGGCATATATAACTCAGGCGGGAGTTGCCATTGGGCTGGCCCAGATTGCCGCGCGCCAGTCCATGGAAATCGGGGTTTATCTGTCAACAATTGTATTGGCTGTCATTACGATTAACCAGATAATCGGCCCCATAACTTTTAAAATAGCACTTGGACTGACAGGTGAGGCACAAAAAAAGTAAGGTAAAATGGCATGCCATTGAATGTGTGATATATATGTATTTATTAATTGTCGTAATCAATAATGAAGAAATTCTGGATGATCTTTTAACAGGGTGGCTTGATATGGGTATTACAGGAGCAACCATAGTTGAGAGTACTGATTCCCTGCAACTGATCAGCCACCATATCCCTATTTTTGCCGGATTCAGAACCCTCACAAGCGGGGGGACGCTTCATAATAAAACCCTTTTTACAGCTATAGAAAACATGAAAATTTTAGACAAGGCTGTCGATTATCTCGAAACATTATGCAGCGACACAGGGATGTCCTCCCAGGGTATTTACTTTGTTCTTCCTCTTGTTCGGTTTAAAAGGCTTGGTCACGATCTTGACCATTTTGAAAGGCAGCGGCACCTGGAAAAAAAACTCGGCCGCCCTTTAAAAGCCGACAAAAAGCTAAAGTCAAAAAAAGAGGAATCAGGGTAAAAGCATAGCCAAATGTAATGCCCAATGAAAACTATAAATTTTTTTTCGGTTCGACCATAACGCCACCACGTTCCATACTTTTTATTATGACTGAAGCAAATAATAATAGCATCTATCGTGTGAATAAACGAAAATGCCCCTTAATACTAATACTTGCACCAGCGTTGCTGTTTTTCTTTGCAGTCATTGCAGCTTCGGCTGATCCACAACTTTAGGCATGCGTCGAGACAAGACATGCCTTGTCTCTACCACTTTAGGCTCTTTCATATTGATAAAATATTAGCTTTAATGTAGTATTATTTATATTTAATGACAATATTTTATCAATAGGCTGCTATGAAATTTACTTTAACAACGCCAAAAGAAACTTCAAAAAACCTTTCTATCCGTTTAAAGGAGTTGCGTCTTTTAAAAAAATGGAAGCGTTCAACTCTTGCTAAACGTTCAGGAGTGACAGAATCTTCATTAAAGCGGTTTGAGCAGACCGGCAAAGTGTCCATGGAAAATTTTTTAAAATTGGTTTTTACACTGGGCAGACTTGATGAGATAGATGCCTTGCTAATTCCGCCAACAGCTCAATCCCTGGAAGATCTTAAAAAAAGTGAAAAGATAATTTCGAAAAGGGGTTCGATTTGAAAGAACTCAATGTATTTTTTTATCGCGGCAAAAACGATAAATTTATCGTAGGAAAATTAGCACAGTTTCAAAATAAAATTTATTTTGAATATGACCCGTCTTTTCTTGCCAGGCCATTGTGGCTTTCTCCTTACAAACTGCCACCGGAGCCAGGGCTTCATGAACATAAAGAAACTCAATTCGGACCTATTTTCGGATTATTTGATGATTCTCTCCCTGATGGATGGGGCTTACTTCTCATGGATCGTTTTCTCAGAAAACAGGGAATTGATGTTGCCAGACTCTCTGTTCTGGACAGACTGGCTTTTTTAGGAAAATCAACTATGGGTGCGCTTACCTATGAACCGGCTGTTAAATATAAAAAAAATGATAAGATTATCAGTATTCAATTTCTTGCTGAACAATCCAGACAAATAATAGAAGGGAATACTATTGATATACTTCCCCTGCTCATGAGGACAGGAGGAAGCCCTGCGGGTGCAAGGCCAAAAGTTCTTGTAGGTGTCAATAAAGATAAAATTATTTCAGGAGAAGACGATCTTCCTGAAAACTATGAACACTGGATTGTAAAATTCAACTCGAAAAATGATTTTCAGGACTCAGGCCTTGTTGAATATGCATATTCACTTATGGCTCAAAACGCTGGTATCATGATGTCTGAAACCCGGCTTTTTAATACAACTTCAGGGGATCATTTTTTTGGAATTAAAAGATTTGATCGAAAAAACAATCAAAGATTTCATGTCCACACTTTCGGAAATTTAATTCATTCAAATTTCAGGCTACCTGAATGTGCTTATGAAACATTTTTAAAGGTTGTTCTTGATCTGACAAAGAAGCATCAGGAACTTATAAGAGGGTTCAAACAAATGGTTTTCAATGTTATGGCAAACAACAGAGATGATCATGTCAAAAACTTTGCATTTATGATTGATGCAAATCAGGAATGGGCGCTTACTCCTGCATATGATCTTATGTATGCAGAAGGACCCGGCGGAGAACACTCCATGGATATATCAGGAGAAGGGCTTTCTCCTGGGAAACAAGAGGTGAGCCGGCTTGGTAAAAAATCAGGTCTATCAACAAATGAAGTCAATAATAGTATTGAACGGGTAATGGCTGCCGTAAAAACATGGCCTGAGTACGCACAACTTGCAGGAATGACGGAGAAGACGATGAATTACATACAAAAAAGAATACACAGGAATCTTTCTTTTTTTCAGGAAAAATTTTCCAAACACCACTGAAGCAAAATAGAAGCTATAGGGATGACAAAATTTTTATGATAAAATTGGAAAAATTAATTAAATATGCAAAAAAAATGGGGGCTACTGAGGCTAAAGTTATTTCAACTATAGATATTGTTGTTGAAGATAATCTGGCTGATATGTGCCGGGAACCTCAATGTTCAAACTACGGCTTATCAAAAAACTGTCCGCCTCATGTTTCCGGTCCTTCCGGATTCAGGAAAAAGCTTAAAAATTTTAATCAGGCAATTGTTTTTAAAATTGATGTCCCTTCAGAAATACTTTTTTCCAGTGAACGACGCGAATTATTTCAATTGCTCCATGAAATAGCTGCCGGTACCGAACAATATGCCGTCAAAATGGGATTTAAAAATTCAGAAGCATACGCAGGTGATTCCTGTAAAGCAATTTTTTGTTATGATTACCTTGAATGTCGTGTACTTTCAAAAAAAGGCAAATGTAGAAATCCCCAATACGCAAGGCCATCCATGTCCGGATTTGGAATTAATGTGTCAAAACTTATGGAAACAGCCGGATGGATATTGAACAAGGCTGCATATCATACCGATTCTGCTACAATAAAAATAGAAAGTGTTTGTGGTTTGATTTTGATCTATTGATCATAGAGATCGTCAAATAATACCGGTATTTTTTCATGAAATTCCGCCAGTAAAGGAATCATCAGCTCCCTGATCTGGGGATGTGATGCTTTGGAGCATCTAAGTTTCAGAACATGTCTCCATTCCCTTAAATTACAAGTCATAACAATTTCGGTCTTCAGGCTGTTGGGAAGTACGCTTCTGGCCTGTTCAGGCCTTGCTCCTGATTTAAGCAGCTTTAAATAGCTCTGCTCTGCATTTTCCATTGCTTTTTTCCATTCCAGGTACTCCAAGGAATTCTCAGGCCAGAAATATGGTTTTATCACCGTAATTTCATTGCCGAATTTATTCATTGAGTAGTTTGCGTATCTGGTACTTTCCTGGCTGTAGGCAGCGAGTCTGTGGCGTACAATCTCATGACTGATCCCCCTGTCACAAATAAATCTTACAGAAACACTTATATGTTCAATAACGCTATGATGACCTGACTTGATTATACGTTTCACAAATCCGACGGATGAGTCGGCAGAAATTTTATCTTCGGATTTATAGCAAGTCCGTCCGGCAGTTTCAATCTGCTTTAAAATAGATGCTCCATTTTGCATAAAGAGAATCTCATGGCTTGGAGATATAATTTTCAAGATTAACTTCCCTACCCTCCGATTGCCTGCATTTGCCCGATAATCCCTGAAGAATCAGCCGCAGTCAAGTTATGTTCCAATATTTTACAGGCAACTGCCTTTAAAAAAATATCGGAGATTTCTTTATCTGATGCCCCTGATCGTAAAGGAGTTTTAAGATCCACCTGGCGATCCGATAACAGACACGGCCTTAAATGCCCACTGGCGGTTAATCTTAGTCTGTTACAAGTGCTGCAAAAATGGTTGCTTATGGGGGTTATAAACCCAATTTCTCCTGCAGCGCCTTTATATTTGTAACGCATCACGGGGCCGTCATTAATTCCGTTTTTCACAGGAATCATTTCGCCTATGTCACTTAAATAAGCTTTTATTTCAGGAACAAGAAGGCGTTTGTTTGTATTTATTATATCCGCTCCAATAGGCATATATTCTATAAAACGGATATGAAAAGGATTAGTAAGAGTCAGCCTTGCAAAAGCCGTTAATTCATCATCATTAATTCCGGGAAGAGCCACAACATTTAATTTAACCGGATTAAATCCTTTTTTCAGCGCCAGATTAATCCCTTCCCAGACCAGATGAAAGTAATCATGACCGGTAATTTTTTTAAATTTTTCTTTGTACAATGTATCAATACTGATATTAATTCTTTTGATACCGGCATCTTGTATCTTGTCTATGTTTTGTTTCAACAAAACACCGTTTGTTGTTAAAGAAACGTCAGAAAGACCGTCCAGACTCGTCAATTTAGATAAAAATTCGTAAACCCCTTTTCTTGTAAGAGGTTCTCCTCCGGTAATTCGAACTTTGGATATACCAAGACAGATACCTGTTTTTACAATCCTTAGTATCTCTTCATACCGTAAAATTTCCTTATGAAGCAATTTTGTGCGGCCTCCATAAGGAACACAATAAATACATTCAAGGTTGCAGCGATCTGTAATAGAGACCCGCAGGTAATTAATTATACGTTTATAGCGGTCAATCAACATAGATTAAATTTTTCCCGATACTGCTGAATTTCTATCATGGGCGGCCTTTCAAACCCCTCAAAGCTATAGATAGCAGTTTCATAATTATTTTTAACAAGATTATACTGAATCATTTCATTAAACATTTCCTGTTTACTCTCAAAAAGACCAAGCTTTTCAAGACGGTAAAAAAAAGTTTTTAAAATCACAAACGACATTCTTCCCAAAGCTTTTGTATCCTGGTTTCTGTGAACACGTTTTTCAAGATCAACCTGTGCTATCACATCAAGCCCCCACTTCTCATAAATATCCAGAATCATGCTTGTTTCAACTCCATATCCTATAGGAAACGGTATTTTGTCGAGTAATTCCCTGTAACCGGCATATTCTCCTGACAAAGGCTGTATAATCTGCGTCAGTTCCGGAAAAAAAAGGGAAAAAAGAGGCCGAATCACAAGTTCCGTAACCCTGCCTCCGCCGGTTGCCCGCATGATATTTCGCTTGCTGGCAATCGGCCTGTCATAGAATGCTTTGGAATATTTAATTTCATCATTAAGTATAAGCGGCCCTAAAAGAGCATAAACAAACCTATGGTGAATATTTTTAATATCAGCATCAATATAAACAAGAATATCGCCCTTTGTAACATACAAAGCCTTCCAAAGGTTCTCCCCCTTGCCCTTGTGCTTTTCAAGCTCGGGCAAGATATCATCGGCATTATATACGTCTGCCCCGTATGATGAAGCTATATCAACGGTTTTATCTTTAGAGCCAGAATCTATGACCACGATCTCATCCAGCAGCGGATACCTCATCATAAGTTCCGACTTCATGATGATTATCTCTTTTGCGATTGTTTTTTCTTCATTAAGAGTCGGAAGGCATAAAGATATTGTTAAATTTTTTTTCTCTTTTTCTTTAACAAGGTTATTCAAATCCCTGAACTCGGAAAAATGAAAAGTTTTGTTTTTCAGCCAGTTACTATTCATCACAAACACCACTATCAATAGCCATAAGCACACCTATAACCTGGGCAATTCCTTTAAACATAGGTTCAATTAACATCCTGCTGTTTTCAAGGTGATAATTTTTTCCTTTTGTAATAGCAAGAGTAACTGCAGGTATGTTACGGGACAAAAATATGGATAACTCCGACACACTATGTTCACTTACCGGATTTATTCCAAGTGTTTCCATTACTGCGACTGTATTTTTTACAAGGGGATGATTGTATTTTAGTCTGGAAGCTGACAGGTTGCTTATTGCTTTAAGTTTAAGATTCACACCGTACTCATGGCTGACATCGCTTATAATATCCGATATTTCGTTCATCATGGCCTTGACCATTGCGTCAGATGTACTCTGTATCTCAAAGCCTAATTTTCCATCATGAGCTATCAAGCCATGTTTGATACCGCCGGAGATCTTGCCAAAGATTACTCTGGATCTGGGCTTTTGAGGTAAACGCATTTTCAGAATTTGATTCACAACCTCGTTGATGACAAGAATTGCATTCGGTCTGAAATGATGCTCCCATCTTGTATTTGAAGAAATATTACAATCCAGATTACATCTTATCATTCCATCGGAATAATAGTTGAGTCTCCCAAGCTCGCATCCTTCAATACATATGCCCCCCCTGATTGATGATGGCCATGATTTTAACAGATGCCTGATTCCGCACAGATTACCCTTCCCTATTGACTGAACAACACCTGCCAGGACAATATCCGATTCAAAGCTAAGGTTTAATTTACGAAATATTTCTGGTAATGATGCAAGAACTCCCACGCTGACCGAATTCTCAAGAATACCGGCACCTATAATTGACTTTTCCGTGATAATATAATTATGATCGACATCCTTTCCAAAAAAAGTGTCCAGATGTGCAACAACAAAAATAGGCGGTCTGGAAGAGTTTGTTCCCCTGATAATGCCTATAGGATTCTGGTAAGCATCTGTAGTGCATTCATCTACCTGAAAATCTGCAAGTCTCTCCAGGAAAATTTTTGCGCGATCCTGCTCCCTGAAAGTCGGAGCGGGAATCTGGCCTATCAAGACTATATTTGAAATTATTGTTTCCCTTATTGATCTTATTTCATCAACAAATGAAGGAAGTTTTTTAAGATAATTTCCCATCGCAGTTTCCTGTGTGGTACATGGAGGAAAGTATAGAAGTTTTAAGTTTTAAGTTTTAAAATAGCTTCAGATAATCCCTTTATGGTAAATGATTCGGCAACGATATTAACATCAAAACCGAATTTTTTTGCCGTTTCTGCGGTTATCGGGCCTATGCTGGCCGTTAAAACTCCCTGCATTAAAGAATCAATTTCATCTTCAGGAAGCATTGCATGAAAATTTTTTACGGTTGAAGAACTGGTAAAAGTAACGATATCAACAGATTTGTTCCTAAGATTTTCAACAAGAAGTTCCGCTCCGCTGCGATCCTCAATAGTAGTATATGCGGTTACCTCATTAATATCAGCTCCCAGGGCTGCCAGTTCTACAGGGAGTACGGGCCGGGCTTCCTTTGCCCGTGGCAACAGAATCTTTTTTCCTTTTAACTCCTGCCCTTTAAAAGCTTCAACAACTGATTCCGCCCTGTAACTCTCCGGCATAATATCGCTTTTTATACCAAATTCCAACAGTCGCCCCCTGGTGGCAGGGCCGATAACAGCAGTTTTTATATTTCCAAGTGCTCGCACATCCAGCTTGTGATAATTAAAAAGCCGATCAAAAAAAAAGGCAACGCCGTTTACACTTGTAAAAATCAACCAGTCATACTCTGCGATATTTTCAATAGCTGCATCTAAAGGTTCAAAATCATCAGGAGGCACAACCTTGATGGCGGGACATTCAAGGCAATCGGCACCAAGTTCCGATAACATACTTACAAGATCACTGGCCTGTTCCCTGGCACGCGTTATTACAATTCTCTTTCCCATAAGCGGCCTGTTTTCAAACCACTGCATGGTTTCTCTTAATCTCACGACATTCCCAACAATAATTATTGCAGGAGATGTCAGGCCGGCAGATTTAACACTCTCTACGATGGTATCAAGAGTTCCAGTAACAGTAAGCTGACGAGGCGTTGTCCCCCATTGGACAAGAGCTATAGGAGTATCAGGACTCATACCATTGGCAATCAGTTGTCCAACAATTCTGGAAAGATTTCTAACTCCCATTAAAAAAACAATTGTCCCAATACCCCTGGCAAGAGCAACCCAGTCAATGGATGAATCTTCCTTGGCTGGGTCTTCATGGCCGGTAACGAATGCAAGGGTGGAGGTATATCGACGATGGGTCAATGGAATCCCTGCATAAGCCGAAGCGGCTATGGCCGATGTGACTCCGGGAATAATCTCAAAAGATATATTCTCTTTTATCAGAACTTCCGCTTCTTCTGCGCCACGACCGAAAATAAAGGGATCACCACCTTTTAGACGCGCTATATTTAACCCTGATTTTGCTTTTTTGACTATAAGTTCATTAATTTTATCCTGGCTTAAAGTATGATCTCCACCTTTTTTGCCAACATATAAAATTTCCGCATTTTTACCTGCATATTTCAGTAGTTGCGGCGAAGCAAGATAATCGTAAATAATAACATCCGCTTTTTTTATAGCTTCCAGCCCCTTAACCGTAATCAGTCCGGGATCCCCCGGACCTGCACCAACAAGTAATACTTTTCCATTCATAATTAATATTTGTCCAGTATTCTTTTTGCCCCCTTTGAAAGGAGACGCTCCGCCAGTTCTATTCCTATATCTTCCGAAGATTCTTCAGGCCCCTCCAGAGATTCCCTGATTAATTCTTTACCATCAATATCCGCAACAAGACCGCATAAGGAAAACGAATGGTCTTTGACTGTTCCATAAGCCGCTATAGGCACCTGACAGCCGCCCTCCAGTCGATTGGAAAAAGCCCGTTCACCCATCACAACAATTCTTGAATCGGCATCTTCCAAAACCGAAATTAATAATGCTGTAATTTTATCGTTTATTCTTGTTTCAATACAAAGAGCGCCCTGCCCTACTGCCGGCAGCATAATATTCATATCAAGATATTCAGTTATCCTGCTTTCCAGGTTCAACCGTTTTACACCTGCCGCAGCCAGAATTATTCCATCCATATTCTCCGTCTCAAGCTTTTTGAGACGCGTATCAAGATTACCCCTTAAAGGTACAATTTCAATTTCAGGCCTGTGATACAGCAACTGGGCAGATCTGCGAAGACTGCTTGTGCCGATACGGTCTCCTCTGCCAAAAGATGATAAGTCCCTTCCTTTATCGGAAATCAAAACATCTCTGGGGTTTTCACGCCTTGGGATAGCGCCAATACAAAGCCCGTCCGGGATTTCAGCCGGCATATCCTTCATGCTGTGTACGGCAAAATCAATTTTACCATTTAAAAGAGCATCTTCAATCTCTTTAACAAAAAGCCCTTTTCCACCAACTTTTGCAAGTGGAACATCAAGGATTTTATCACCTTTTGTTTTAATTATCTCAAGTTCTACCAAAATTGAAGGATCTTGTTTTTCAATCTCCGACTTTACCCAGTTAGCCTGCCAAAGAGCAAGTTTGCTCCCCCTTGTTCCTATTGTAAAACTTTTCCGCATTAGTGGCCGCAACCTGCACAGCTTGCAGCGGTGCACCCTCCGCAAGACGACGAATCGGAAGCGGACGCCTTTAATGTTTCACCGCCACTACCCTTGCTTAAAAATCCACATCTTGACATGAGCTTGTTCACCTTGCTGCTTTTGCATGACGGACATTCATCAGGCTGCTTGTTTCCAAAAACAAGATATTCAAAGTCATGACCACAATCATTACAATGATATTCATAAATCGGCATTTCTGTTTTCCTTTAATTATATCCAAGTATCATTTTGACAACTTCAGCTATTTTATTGCAATGCATACTTGTCTCCTCAAGAGTAGGCCCTTCCACCATTACCCTGCAAAGGGGCTGTGTGCCCGAATACCTGACAAGCACCCTGCCCTTTTCGCCCAAACTTGATTCAACTGATTTTATTATATCAACTATTTCAGAAATGGTATTAATATCAGGTTGTTCTTTAACTTCCACACCAAGCAGAACCTGAGGAAATATGTCCATAACAGAGGCAATCTCTGATAACGGCCTTGAGGCATTCTTCATGGCTTCGAGCAGCATCAGAGCACTAAGTATACCATCACCTGTGGTATGATGATCCAAAAAAATCATGTGCCCGGAATCCTCTCCACCTATCACAGCTCCGCTGGCAATCATCTCTTCCATTACATAACGGTCGCCTACCATTGTGGTTATATGCTTTATCCCCATCTTCTTTAAGGCTATGCCGAGTCCCAGGTTGCTCATCACCGTGCTGATCAGAAGATCATTTTTAAGCAAACCTCTCTGTTTTAAATCTTTTGCGCATATCGCAAGAATCTGGTCGCCGGTCAGTTCCTTTCCTTTTTCATCCACCGCAATCAACCTGTCAGCGTCACCGTCAAAGGCAAGTCCTATATCAGCCTTTATTTCCACAACAGCTTTACAAAGAGCTTCGGTATGCTGGGAACCGCAATCAGCATTTATATTTTTCCCATCAGGAGTGGCAAATATTGTTTTCAGGTTTGCTCCTAAATCTGCAAAAACTTTTGGAGCAACCTGGCTGGCTGCTCCATTGGAACAGTCTATAACGAGCTTCACGCCCTGAAATGGTTTTTCCCCTTTGAATCTATTTTTTAAAAAATCAGTATATTTTATTATTGGATTTTCAATACTATGGACACTTCCGGGCTGAATTGCCTTTTCCTCCCCTAAAGCGTTACCAGTATTATCAATGACCGCTTTTTTAATTTCATCTTCAATTGCAGATTCCAATTCATCGGAGAGTTTGAATCCGTTTTTATCAAAAAATTTAATGCCATTATCATAGTATGGATTATGTGAAGCAGATATTACTATTCCAGCATCAGCCTCAAGTAAGGATGTTAAAAATGCAACCCCGGGTGTAGGTATAATACCAGCCAGATAAACATCTCCACCCATTGAGCAGATACCGGATGCAATTGCAAATTCAAGCATATCACCAGACAGACGAGTATCTTTCCCAATTACTATACGGCACCTGCCATTTGTATCCTGTTTTCTGAAAATGGACACTGCTGCCCTGCCAAGTTTTAAAGCTATTTCAGGCGTAATCGGATATCTGTTTGCAACACCTCTTATCCCGTCTGTACCAAATAATTTCCCCATACTGAAATATCCCTTAAATCTTGCTAAAAAATTTTCAACCGTTCACTGTTAATTTGCAGGGGCGGTTCGCGAACCGCCCCTGCTTAGGAACGAGGACGAAACAACTTCCCTAAATCTGTGCGCCTATTTGTGGAAGTTATTTCGTCCCCTTTCCTTAGGATATTTGTTTCATGCGCTCTTGTAATCTTGGCAGAGCCTGATCATTCCCAAGCAAAATTTCTTTAATCTGATCATCAGAATAATCAAGCAATTTTTTTAAAATCTCTTCTGTATTAGCTCCCAAATCAGGGGCAGGTTCAGGAGTTCCTTCAACTGACTCTGGTATTTTGAATAAAGAACCTATAGTTTTATATTTTTTTCCATTAAGCTCCATATCCCATATCATTTTATTATGCTTGATCTGTGGGTCTTTTACTGCTTGAGCATAATCTATAATGGGGCCGCAGGCTATGTCGTTTTCATCACGCAGAATTCTAATCCATTCCTCATATGTTTTTTGCTTTAATTTTTCTTCAACAAGATGATCAAATTCTTTCTGATGGGCAATCCTTGCTTTTCGATCTTTGAACTTTTCTTCAGAAAGTGTCCATTCAAGGCCGATCAGTTTAACAATTTTGTCAGGATCGCCTGGTCCTATTGTGAAATAACCATTTTTAGATTCATAAATCCCATACGGCGATACCATTTGATGGCGATTACCCTGATGCCCCGGTACCTCCCCTGTGAGATTATAATTTTGAAAAAAAGTTTGCTGCAAGAGTAGAAGGCCATCAAGCAAATTAGCATCAAGCTGTACCCCTTTTCCAGTGCTGTTACGTTTTACGAGGCCAGCAAGGACAGACAATGCTCCGCAAATTCCACCCATCATATCAGCAAGAGGTATCCCGCCAGGAATCACTGGAGGACGTCCTTCTTCTCCGGAAAGACTTAATATGCCACTGTGACCGCAGGCAACAATATCAAAAGAAGGGAACTTGGAATATGGTCCTGTTTCTCCATAACCTGTAATGTTGGTTCGAATTATTTCCGGGTTAATTTTTTTTAGCGTATCAAAATCAGTCCCTAATCTTTCAGTCACACCGGCGCGGTAATTGGATATAACAACATCAGAAATTTTTGCAAGACTATAAAAGGCTTCCAACCCCTTTTTAGATCCCAAGTCAAGCACAAGGCTTTTAGCATTCCTGTTTAATGCCAGGGTATAATATAATGATCTGGAAACTTTTTTTTCTCCGAACCTCAATAGATCACCTGTTGGAGGTTCAACTTTGATAATTTCAGCGCCCATATCACCAAGCAGCATAGTTCCGAATGAACCTGAAAGTGCCTGTGTTAATGCTATAACCCTTACGCCACTAAGCGGACCGTTTTTTAATGCCATAAAAACAATATAACTCCTCAGAAACGTGGACATCAATGTTGATTTTCATTCCAGTCATACCAGGACATACACCTGTTGGCAATGCCCCCATAAAATTTGAGGGGGCATTGCTATCAATCGTGAATCATACGAAAAACAGATTAAGCCATAAACCATCCGCCATCACAATTTATAATCTGTCCTGTGATATAAGACGACTTGTCTGATGCCAGAAACAGTACGGTATTGGCCAGTTCTTCAGGTGTACCCACTCTTTGAAGGGGAATCGGCTGAATAAGCTTTTCCAATACTTTCTCTGGCACGGCCTGAAGCATTTCTGTATTTATGGGCCCAGGTGCAACACAGTTAACCCGGATATTCTTACGTGCCAGCTCTTTTGCAGCAGTCCTTGTCAGGCCGACAACAGCAGCTTTTGTGGAAGAATAATTAGCCTGACCAACATTGCCGTATCTCGCGACCGATGAAATGTTTACGATTCTTCCGCCACCATTGGCTCGCATAATTTTTGCAGCACCTTGAAGACAAAAGAAAACGCCTGTCAAATTAACGTCAATTACAAGTTTCCATTGTTCTTCCGTCATCTTGTGCAAAAGACTATCTCTGGTTATACCTGCATTATTAACCAAAATATCAAGACGGCCGAATTTATCCATTGCCTGACTATACATCTTTTCAACATCAGATAGCAAGGAAGTGTTGGCAACAACAGGAAGGCAATCAACTCCAAGGGCTTCAATATCCTTGGCAGCTTTTTTGAGTCCTTCTTCGTTTATATCATTAAGAACAATAGATGCGCCTTCCTTGGCAAATACTTCCGCGGTTGCCTTTCCAATACCCTGAGCTGCTCCGGTAACCAAAGCAACCATCCCTTTAAGTTCCATACTTTACCTCCATTTGATAATTTATTAATGTGTAAGGGAACTGGAAGGAAATAATCTACGCATATCGTGCAGAATTTTTGTTCGTCTTCAAGGCGTGGTAACAGTTGCATAGTGAACTATACAACTGTTACCGCAACGCAGAAGACGGACAAAAGGGCAAGCAGGATGCGTAGATTATTTTCTGTAAATTCCCTAAGGACTACACGTGTAGAGGCAGACCTGCGTGTCTGCCCTAGCATCAACACCCTCGTTATTTCTGCTTCCAGAATAAGCTCTGTAAACTTTTATTTATTATCAGATCTGTAATTGAAAAGCAATATGTAACTTTATTATTACCATTATAAAAGAATTGATTATTGTATCAATTTTCTATAAAAGGTAAAGCATCTTTTAAAATTATCTTAGGAACGTGGAAGTTATTTTGTCCTCGTTCCTTATCAAACGGAGGTACATATATGGCTTTTGATCCTACAAAAGACAAAGTATTAAAACAATGGAGATGCGACGAGACCGGCCTTATGATTTCAATTAACAGATACGGCGAAGGGGAAGCAAAAGTTCAGATAGGGCCAAGAATTTTCATAAAAAAAGACGGTGGTGAATCACAACGTAAAGCTGGTCGTCTTACCATGGAAGATCTTACATGGATTTATGAAATGATAGATGAGATTAAAGACGAACTCGCAAATCAGGTAACTCCTGAGTAAATATAAGAATTGAGCATAAAAAATGAATACTTCTGATGCTATTATTAATCCGGTTAAAGGAAAAAAATCCCCGGATCCCGGTTTCCGTACCATTATTGTAAGTGACAATTATGACCTTGATGAACTCTCTGCCCTGCTCTCTCCACAACAATACGCTTCTTCATTGCTTATGAACAGCAGGTTTTATTTCGGTAAAGGTTGTAGTCAACGTTTTTCAATGGCAGGCCCGGCAATAGGCGCACCCTATGCCGTATTACTAATTGAAACGCTTATTGCCTGGGGTGCTCGTGAAATAATATTTTTCGGCTTGTGCGGAGCGATTTCACCAAATGTAAAAACAGGGGATATTATCGTTCCGACATGCTCTGTTATAGATGAGGGTGTTTCAAAACATTATAATGGCCAGTGGGCCAAGGCATCCGGAAACTGGCCGGAAAATTATGAGGGCGAAAACGCTCTTTCATATCCTTCTGATAATTTAACAACGATAATCAAAAACGAATTATCAGAAAACGGTCATGACTTTAAAACGGGTATGATCTGGACAACAGATGCAGCATTCAGAGAGACCCGTGAAAAGGTGGAATATTTTCAACAAAGGGATGTCCTGGGCGTAGAGATGGAAACATCCGCTCTTTTTACCGTAGGCAAGTACAGAGGCGTTGAAACAAGTGCAATACTTGTTGTTTCCGATGAGCTTTCCACCTATACATGGCGCCCCGGCTTCAGAGATGAGCAATACCAAAAAAGCCGTAAAAAGATAATAAAGAGTTTAGGCGCACTATGCAAAAACATATAGATAAACTGCCAGTCAGCAAAATCGAACTTTTACGAAAAAAGCTCCATAAACATAATTACCTTTATTATATTAAGGACGATCCTGAAATATCCGATTCCGAGTATGACCGGATGATGAAAGAATTAATCGGGCTTGAAAAAACCTATCCGGATCTTTCAAGCCCTGACTCGCCCTCCATGCGTGTAGGCGCCCCGCCTTTATCAACATTTGTCACTACAGAACATTCCATTCCTATGCTCAGCCTTGATAATGCTTTTGATGATAACGACCTTCTGGAATTTGATAAAAGAATAAAAAAGAATCTTAATACAAGTGATGAGATTCTATATACGGCGGAACCTAAATTAGACGGGTTAGCCGTTGAGCTTGTTTATGAAAACGGAAGTCTGACAAAAGCTTCAACCCGTGGAGATGGAACAAAAGGAGAGCTTATAACAGAAAATATCAGAACCATCCGCTCGGTTCCCCTGATTTTGCAAACTCCTAATGGAATAAAAACACCCGACCTGCTTGAAGTTAGGGGTGAGGTTTTTATAGGGCACGCAGGATTCAAAAAGCTTAATCAGAATCAACTTGCAAACAACCTGAATATCTTTGCAAACCCGAGAAATGCTGCTGCTGGTTCTTTAAGGCAATTAAATTCAAAAATAACAGCTAAAAGGCCCCTGGGAATTTTCTCTTACGGTATTGGAAAAACAACGGATATTCTTGCTGAATCGCACTGGGAGTATCTTTGTATTTTAAAAAAATTCGGCTTCAGGATAAACCCTCTGATCAAATCAGGACTGACAATTAAAGGTGCCATAGAATGTTACAAAAAAATTTCCGAAAAAAGAGATTTTTTGCCATATGATATTGACGGTGTTGTTATAAAAGTTGACAGCCTGAAACTACAGCAACTACTCGGCGCAACGTCCAGAAGTCCCAGATGGGCGATAGCATACAAATTTGCAGCCGTGCAGGAGACCACCAAACTTATAAATATTGAAGTGCAGGTTGGACGCACAGGCGCACTGACACCTGTAGCGATTCTTGCTCCTGTAAATATAGCCGGCGTCAATGTAACCAGAGCAACACTTCACAATGAAGATGAGATTAAACGGAAAGATATTAAAACAGGAGATACGGTTCTGGTACAGCGAGCAGGAGATGTAATCCCTGAAATTGTAAAAGTGATTGATTCCATGCGTACAGGTAATGAAAAAACATTTTCCATGCCTGCCAAATGTCCTGTTTGCGGAACTGAAGTAGTGCGCGAAAAAAATGAAGCCGTTGCAAGGTGCGTAAATACAAATTGTCCAGCACAAGTCAAGGAAAGACTCAAGCATTTTGCATCAAAAGCCGCATTTGATATAGAAGGCCTTGGAGATAAACTTGTTGAGCAGCTTGTAGAAAAAAAAATTTGCACTTCATGCGCGGACATTTTTTATCTGAACATGGAAAAACTTAAAGCCCTTGATCGCATGGGAGAACTTTCTGCAAAAAATATAATAAAAGCAATTGAAAAAAGTAAAAAAATTTCCTTTTCCAGATTTATCTATGGGCTGGGCATCCGCCATGTAGGTGAAAACATGGCAAAAATACTTGCAAAAAAATATAAAAATTTTGATGAACTTGCAAGCAGACATCCTGAGGAAATAGAAGCTGTGGAAGGAATAGGCCCTGTTGCAGCCGAAAGCATCTTCAATTATTTCAGGCAGGATAAAAATCTGAAAATAATAAATCGCATTATTGAAAGCGGTGTAACTGTTGTTTATGACTCTATAAAAACGAAAGGAGCCTTTGAAGGCAAAACATTTGTAATAACAGGTACGCTTGAAACCTGGACAAGAAACCAGGTAAAAAAAATTATCGAATTTGCCGGAGGCCATGTCAGCAGTTCCGTAAGCCGCAAAACAAACTACCTGATCGCCGGCAAATCAGCAGGATCCAAACTTGTCAGCGCAAAAACCCTTGGTGTAAAAATTATAAATGAAGAAATATTTCAAAAAATCCTTGAAACCTCAACGGAGCTTGAGTGAAAAAAGTTAGGAGATCAACTGTGAACAGGAAGGTAATTTGT
>JAGGWL010000174.1 GCA_021157555.1 Deltaproteobacteria bacterium
GGACTGAGCTATGGTGAAATTTGAAAACCTCTGGCTGTTTGAGCGCAGCGAGTTTCAGAGGTTTTCAAATTTTATTATAGCTCAGTGTTTGGTCGAAATTAGAGCCAAGCCCGATTTTCGTTCTCATTTTTAGCATTTTTATAAGTAACAATATAAAAAACAGCAACAGAGACTGCTATAATCAAAACAATCAGGAGAGTCTTTATAACCCCGATAAAATTTCTGATATGTCTGATTTCTCCATGATCCCCAACTAGGAGTAAAGTCCATTTTTTATTTTTTTTAATAGCCTTGCCTGTACTGGTTTCTGTGAAATTTTTATTCACAATTTCTTTTGCTTTATTCATAATAGACCTTAATAAATCATTTTTTCTTGCAAAAAACAAGCTTGCTATGTAAACTATCGACTTAAAAAATAACAGCAAAAAACATGCCTTCATATATTCTTATTGCCGCAGCAACAAATAATGAAATTTTAAATCTGATTGATTTGGTTGAGCAACCTTCAGCAACACTTATTGGAGGTAGAAATGTTATATCAGGTTACATGAATAACCAACCTGTCAAGATTATTATTACCGGTCCTGCTCTGGTTAATAATGTTCAGGCTTTAACCGCTGCTATAGAAAATTCAAGACCAGGCATGATAATACAAACAGGATCAGCAGGAGCATTTAAAGAAACAGGACTTAATATTGGGGATATCAGTATTGCAACGGAAGAGATTGATTTCCATTTGGGTATAGAGCCTGAAAACGGCAGTACTATTCTCAAGGAGCTTCCATTTTCCCTGACAGTTCATAATGGTCGGAATCTTAAAAGCAGATACCGGCTGGACAAGGATCTGGTTGAGCTGGCCTGTAAATCTTTGCAAAAAGAATTTGAAAATCAAAACATTAAGCTACAAAAGGGGCCATTTGTTACAGTTTCAACAATAACCGCCACAGACAGGAAGGCCAAAACTCTTTATCGGCAGTTTCGGCCATGCATGGAAAACATGGAAGGTTCCGGCACAGCTCTGCTTGCAATTCATTACGGAATTCCATGTCTGGAAATTCGTTCAGCATCCAATATTGTCGGAAAAAGGAATATAGATGCATGGGATTTTACACTTGCTTCCGAGAGAGTCTCTTTCGCAATTTATAAATTTATTCAAAAGAACGAGGAAGTTATTTCGTCCTCGTTCCTAACAGAATGTAAAAATGATGAAAAAAGAAGAAATTGATCAACGTGATCTTGAACTGTTAAAAAAAATAGATAAAATAAGAAAAAAAAATATAGCGACAGCAAAAAAAACGACTCAAAAAATAATTATCTTTACTTCGACATTAATAATAGTAATTTTATTATTATATGTTGTTGCAAAAAAAAACGGTACGGAATCTGATAATCTTACTTTTCAGAAAAAAACAGACCGTAGTTTTGCTCCCGAAAAAAAGATTTTACCTGTTGCAACTGCTGTACAAAAAAAATCAGCGGACAATAAAACTGTAGCCCCTGCTTCAACCATTGCTTTAGCCGATAAAGCAGGCATTACAACAGAAAATATAAAGGCAGAGATAAAAACAAAAAAAATTTTATTACGAATTGCAGGGTGTTTTATTTGCAGTGATATAAAAGATAAAACCCCCCAAGGTTTAAAAAAAGGCCCAAAAAAAATATTTTATATTACTCAGGATAAGTCTGCTTTTGTATGGACAGAAATTCGGGCAGAATCTTTCCCTGCAATTATTTATCATACATATTACCTTAATGGTGAAAAAAAATATACTGTTCCATTAAAGATTAAATATTGCAGAATGAGAACATGGAGCAAAATAACACTGAATAATGAGACCAAGGCAGGTTTATGGAAAGTAGAAATTTCATTGGAGGACGGAACAATATTAAAGCAGGTAGAGTTTGAAGTTATTTAGTCTCCGTTCCTAAATAAGCATTAAGTGATCCGTTGAGATGAATAAAAAATTGACGAAATAAGCATTATCTGCTTTAAATAAATACGCTTTTAGGATTGTCTATAATTATACTGTAAATGGTTATAGTTTGAGCTTTTTATATTCACTGCAAAGAGCGCAAAAAACCCAAAGAGAAATATTTATAAATGATGAATTATACCACAAACAAAACTATGCCGGTTAAGTTAAAAGGTGTTGGAGACGGCCTGAGAATAACAATTGATCCAACACAATCACTTGACTTGCTGAAAGAGGATATAGGAAAAATTTTTAAAAATTTAGGGCATTTGGCGATTAATGCAAAGATTGTCATTGACCCGGGAGAGAATGGAACCCATAAAGAATTGATCAGTACTCTTGGAAAATATTTGAAAAACACCTTTGATGTAGGTTCGGTTTCCGGGCTCTCTCCAAAACGATCTGCTCCTGAAGAGCGGATAAGACAGCATGATATAAATCATTCCTGGGAGCATTACCGAAGCGACGTATTAATGCTGGCCGGGCGTATACGCTCCGGGCAAAAAGTAAGTACCAAAAGGCATCTTGTAATTATGGGGGATGTCAACCCGGGTGCGGAGATATTTGCTGGGGGTGATATCCTGATTATGGGTTCTTTGCGTGGAGCAGCGTTTGCAGGGCAACCTGACAAGGAAGATGCTATTGTTTTTGCCCTTGATTTTCGTCCATCACTGATCCAAATAGGTGGTTTTGTGGGAACAGGCGCAGGGCCTTCCAAATTAAAAATAGCCGAATTTGCTCATGTTGAAAAAGATATAATAGTAGTCGAGGATTATCTTAAAACCAATCCTTTCGGAAAGATGCCCTGGCCTGACAAGAGGTAATGGGCAATTAAAAAATAAATTTAAAGAGGAATATTTAAAGAGGGATACCGTGGAAGGAAAAATTTTTGTTATAACTTCTGGTAAAGGCGGAGTCGGCAAAACCACAGCAACCTCCTCAATAGGAGCAGCTCTTGCTATGGCGGGAAAACGGGTGGCTGTGGTAGATATGGACATAGGGCTCAGAAATCTTGACGTGGTGATGGGCCTGGAAAACCGGATTGTATTTAATATAGTAGATGTTGTTCAAGGTAAATGCAAGCTCAGCCAGGCTGCTATTAAAGATAGAAGAATTAACAACTTGTTTCTTATTCCAGCTTCCCAAAGTGATAATAAGGATGTGTTTAAATCTGAAGATATGGTCAGGCTTGGAAAAAGACTCAAGGAAGAATTCGATATAGTTTTAATGGATTGTCCTGCCGGGATTGAACGTGGTTTTGAAAATGCTGTTGCCGCTGCTGATGAAGCGCTGGTTATATGCACCCCTGAAGTTTCATCGGTTCGTGACGCGGACAGAATCATCGGTCTCCTTTATGCACGTTCGATCACTCCAAAGCTTATTCTAAACAGAATCAATCCTGCGATGACGGCCAATGGAGATATGTTAAATCACGAGGATGTTACTGATGTATTATCAATAGAGCTTATCGGGCTGGTGGAAGCTGACGACAATGTCATAGTTGCATCTAATTTAGGCAAGCCCCTTGTTATGATCAATGATTCCAAAGCAGGCCAGGCGTTCATACGAATTGCCATGCGGCTCGACGGGCATGAAGATATCCCGATCCAGGTGCCGAAAAGCGGCAGCACTTTCTGGAGAAATATTGGCAGCAAATTAGGTTTTAAATAGATTGGAAGTTAAAATGCTTAATGAAATAGTCAAAAAATTGTTTGGAAATAAAAAAAGCAGCAGCGCAACCGCAAAAAACAGGCTAAAATTTGCTCTCATATACGACAAACTTGAAATATCAGATGAAATTTTAAAAAATTTACAGCACGATATAGTTGAAGTCATATCCCGATATTTTGAAATTGATAGAGATTCTTTGGAGCTAAATATTAACAAATCAAAAGATTCGTCTGCACTTACGTTTAATACGCCAATTTTGTCTGCAAAAAAGAGGAAAACATCTTAGGCAGCAAGGGCAGAAAAAAAATATTACAATTAAGTTATTCCACCTGTCCCAATGACACTTTTATATTTTACGCCCTGGCGCATAACCTGATTAAGTGTGAAGAGTTTAAATTACAAATCAAACTAAAAGATGTGGAAAGACTTAATCAGAAGGCCAGAACAGGTATGCTCGACATCTCCAAACTTTCCTTTGCCGCTATAGGACACCTGCAGGATAAATATGGATTGCTTCGCAGCGGAGCTGCTTTGGGCAGAGGCTGCGGCCCTCTTGTTGTAGCACGTCCTGGAACAAAGCTTGCCCAACTCGAATCAAAAAAAATTGCGGTTCCAGGCTTGTGGACAACGGCATGTCTGTTGCTGGGTCTGTTTATGTCAGGAAAACCGGACGTTGTTCCCTTGCCCTTTGACAAGATTATGCCGGCAATACAACAAGGCAGTTTTGATTTTGGCGTTATCATTCATGAGGGACGGTTTACATTTAAAAAATATGGTCTTGTAAAACTTTTGGATCTTGGAGAATGGTGGGAATCTGAAACATCTCTGCCGATCCCTCTGGGTGGCATTGCAATCCGCAGGGATATAGGCCAAAAAATTGTTCAAAAAGTCGATGCAGCCATACATGCAAGCATTGAATATGCTTTTAATCATAGAAGTGAAACTGACTCTTATATCAAAAAATATGCTCAGGAAATGGATCAGGCTGTAATCAGGCAGCACATAGACCTTTATGTAAATAATTTTACATCAGAACTTGGGAATGAAGGCGCTGAGGCGATAGCAAGACTGTTTGACACAGCCAGAGATAAGAAGCTAATCCCCCAAAGTGACCTTCCTCTTTTTGCCTCTTCGTGATATAATTATTTTTCTGAACTTCTGTCATAAAAAAACAAGAAGTTCATTGACTGAAAAACTCAAAACTACGGCTTTGCCGCTTTAGGATATATAACAAATGATAGCTGAAATACTTGCAACCGGTGATGAAATCCGGTCAGGAGCTTTAATCGACAGCAATTCTGCTTATATTGCTCAAAACCTTGAAGAATCAGGTGTTGAAGTACTCCGGCATATCTGTGTGGGTGATGATATGGATATCATGGTCTCTACTTTAATGGCCATCAGCAATAGAGCCGATTTTTGCGTGGTTACAGGGGGGCTTGGCCCGACAACGGATGACATAACTGCTGAAGCGGCTGCAAAAGCAGCCGAAGTCGATCTTTTTCTTGAGCATAACGCATTAAAAAATATTGAAGATTTTTTTAAAAATCGTAAACGTTTGATGAGTAGTTCCAATCAAAAACAGGCTCTTATGCCTCAAGGGGCCGCAGTAATATATAACTATGCCGGGACAGCACCCGGTTTTCATTTAAAAATAAACAGATGCGTTTTCTTTTTTATACCAGGCGTTCCATTTGAAATGAAAAAAATGCTTATAAATGATGTTATTCCAAACATCTACAATCTATGCGGAAAAAAACGGGATTTCTGTCTAATTAAAACCATATCAACCTTCGGTATAACTGAAGCCGCGACTGGAGAAAAACTTGTCGGAATAGAATCCGTATTCCCGGATTTAAAAATCGGATTTCGAGCAAAATTTCCTGAAATTCAGGTAAAAATCTATCTTTACGGTAAAGATGAAAAGATCCTGAATAAACGTATGGACGAAGCCTGCCAATGGATTCTCGCAAAAATAGGATCCAAAACTTTTTCTGTTCAAGGTAAAACAATGGAAGCTGAAGTCGCACAGCTTCTTTTAAAACAAAAATCAACCATCGCCGTTGCTGAAAGCTGTACCGGTGGACTGATATCTCACCGCCTTACCAATATACCAGGCAGCTCTGGCTATTTTCTTTTTTCAGCTATATCCTATTCCAACGAATCCAAAATAAAAGTACTCGGTGTTTCTCCTGAAACCTTGCAAATAAACGGCGCTGTGCATGAGGAGACCGTCAAGGAAATGGCAGAAGGAGCCAAAAATCTTGCAGGAGCCGACTACGGACTTTCAACAAGCGGTATTGCAGGACCGAGCGGAGGGACAAACGATAAACCTGTTGGTACATTATGTATTGGCATAGCAACCCCCAAAGGTACAAAAGCGTTCAGATTCAACTCGGTTTTTGATAAACGCTCAATGAACAAAGCCGTCTTTGCCATGAAAGCTCTGGACCTTTTCAGGCGGGAATTGCTTTTATTAGATGTTTAGCCCGACTTTCGTGCTTTTCTCAAGCTAATTTTTTTTAGAAAATTGTCATTGAGAATAAATTCAATTAGTTGTAAAAAATCGACAATTTTTATTAAACTGAAGTTTCACCGTTTTTCAAACAGTTTTTAGATCATACAAATTCTCTATCTTAAAAAAAATACTAATTGGTACGAAAAATGAATTTCAATTATTTATAATTTTTAACAAAAATATTTTTGTGAAAACATGTCATTCTCAACCCAGTGTTTACGAGGTTTGAGAAAAAACTTGATCATTGAGTATAATAATAATTTCGTTCGCTAAAATAAAACAGTTTGAAAAAAGATATTTAAAATAAAAAAATAACCAATTATTTCCTTAGTTTTCTCCCAATATTTTACATTATTAGCCTAACTATCTGTTTTTAATATTAATTGTGCTAATTTTTGCAACACCATTTTGGAGTAGAGTATGTTTTTTCTGAATAGTTTGATATTTTTCTTAGCGGTGTGATGTTTCTAAAAAGAATTTTTCTATTCCTGCACAAATAGAGCCCACTAAAACTTGTAACTCACTGATATTATTCATTTTATTTTCTTCAACCGGATTGGTTATATATCCTGTTTCGATTAAAACAGCCGGCATATCGGCACTTTCAAGCAGAAAAACCGGAGCGGTTTGTAACCTTGTGTTGGTATCGACTTTCTGTTCTTGAATACTTTTTTGAATGAATTCTGCAAGGAGGCTGCTTGCCTTGATATGCCTGATCTGAAGGCTGCTCCAGATATCATCAGCAGGGGGAAAATGCAGATCATCTGAAAGCCTTTGACCTATTAACTCCTTAAAATAGAATATATTTATACCAGCGGCTTTGTGAAGAAAACTGCTTCCTGTGTGTATGCTTATAAAAATATCGGCTTTCAGGTGATTTGCAACAGCAGTTCTACTATTCAAATCAAGTTTGTAATCATCTGTTCTTGTAAGTATGGTTCTATATTTGTTCCCAAGTTTTTTTTTAATCATTTGCGCAAGTTTTAGAGTAATATCTTTTTCCATTGTTTTGCCGGGGCCCTTTGCTCCTGTATCATACCCCCCATGCCCGGGATCCAAAATAATTATTTTTTTATTGAAAAAAATCTCTTTCGCCGCCTTTGCCTGAGTGCTTGGAAAAAAGATTAGTGCAAGGATTAACATACCGATAGTCTTTTCCAACGGTTACATATAATAAAAATAAACTAAAACCAATACTTCTTGAAATCAAATCCAATGAGCTGATATATA
>JAGGWL010000282.1 GCA_021157555.1 Deltaproteobacteria bacterium
CAGATTTCCGAATTCTTGAAGCAGTTAATGCCAATGTACGCGCAAGTGATATAAACCTTGTAAAAGTTAAATTAAGGAACAGACGTTTTAATGAAACAGAGAACAAGATTAATTTTTTCTGTATGTTTTTAAAAAGCAATCTCCCAACACACCCTGCTTTTTTTGAATGCCTTGATTTTATTTTAGAATTTTTCGATGAGCTAAAAGAGGATAACGATATTTTTGATTCTTTATTCCAAAAAAAAATATTTTTATCCAATTCAATTAAAAAAACAAAAAAATTAGCTGATCAAACAAAAGGAAAAAATTTTGAAATCTTGATGGCGCAAAATATTAGAATACCCTCTATCAATATAGATGAATATAAAAGAAAAATAGAACTTGTGGATATGATACGTTTGTATGCTTCCAGGATGTGATGAGAAGGGGACGTCTATGTTATTATGCATTTCCATGCAATAAGCTCAAACTGATTTTCCCGTTCTATTTTTTCACCTCTTTTCGATAAACGACTCACTTAGGAACGAGGACAAAATAACTTCCCCAACTATGCATCACAGCTTCAGGCCATCTTTGCCCGATCTGAAAGCACAAAAATATTGAAATAGCTTGCTATTCCTTCAACTTTTGTGCTTTCAGATCGAACAAATGGGAATGTTTTAGAGATCCATCCGAGCTTTTCGGGCCTGTTTTGCAAAGTCTATCCAACCCTTTGAGTCTTATCAAAAGGATGAAAAATAATCCTGAATATTTCCGCTTGTGGTGGAATGATCTTAAATACTACCGTGCCTGTGACTTTTTTAATGGGCGCTATGCACCGGACTATAATAAATTAAACAAATTTTAACCAATTTTTAACGCTTTTCTCATACTATCTGAATGTAACATTTTTAATTTATATGAAATATTGATTCTCTTATGGAAAATATAAAATATGACCACAAAGGAGATATTAAATGCGAATCGAGATCCTTTGACGGTGCCTTTATTGAAACCTGGAAGATGCATCAGGAAGAGTATGATAACCAAAAAATACGCGCTGTAAGAGCTTGAAATAATTTCTCCAAGGGAAAGCATAAAATCATAGACGTCCCTATTCTCTCCTGAACCAAGCAGCAGCTTCTTTTATAAACTCCGTCTGGTGAGCGGGATCATTCATGGGGTGATCCCCTCCTTTTTGCATGATCAGCTTTTTGGGCTTGGCTGCTTTTAAAAAAATTTCTTCAGCATCTGAAGGAGGCACAATTTCATCCGCATCACCATGAAATATTAGAATATTTCGTAATTCATCAAGATAGTCTGATAAATCAAAATTCAGATTTTTTTTGTAAAATTGCAGATCCTTCATGCTGATTTCATCAGAGCTTGCGGCCGCATCCACGATGGGTGCACTTCTAACAGGAGCTGCAAAAACAACCATAGCGCCGATATTAAACTCCCGTGCTGTGCATAAACAGGCGGCACCTCCCATACTGCTTCCAAAAAGGCCAATATTGTCTCCTGTATCGTCCCTCTCCTGCATCAGCCTGACAGCAGACGACAGGTCTTCGCATCTGGATTGAAGGGTTGTAACTTCATAAAAATCACCCTCACTTTGACCTGTTCCGCGATGATCAAACCTGAAAAAAGCCAGGCCAATTTTATTGCACTGCCTCGCAAGGGCAATCTGTTTGGGCGAATCACCACTGCTTAAAAGGCCGTGGGAGCCTATAACAACCGATGGCCTGCTAATATCCGGCATATGCAGGACACCTTTAAGGCGATATCCGCCGGAAAAAAAGGTAATGTTTTTTTGAAATAATCTCATTTTTCTACTCAAAATATTTTAAACCAGTTTTTTTGCAATCCTGTTCTCGTTTAAGCGAAACCCGGCTATCTGAAGCAGCTCTTCCATGCTGCCCGAATGGTCAAAGCCATAATCGACAATCCCGGGAGTAAAGGAAATGTCATATGTTTTGAATGAAAATTTATTGTGCCGCTCAATCTTGTTTTTCAACCTTGCCATAATGGCATTTTTTCCGTTCTGAGCAATTTCCAGCGCCAGCACCACAAACAACCCATCCTCTCCGAATCTGGCGATCACATCTGTTCCTCTGAAAGTATTTTTTAAGATATTGGCTGCCGCTGTTATAGCGTTGGAGGCTTCAGCTTCGCCGAATTTTTTGGTAATTACTTCGAGACCTGCAAAATCCAACATTATAATCAAGGTAGAAACTTTGTTACGCTTGGCCATATTATGCTGCTGTTCTGCAAGCAGGAGAAATGCTCTCTTGTTATGCAATCCTGTCAGGCTGTCTTTTAATAAAAGATCAGGCATAACTTCAGGATTGTCCGCATCATTCTCCCCGCCTTCCAGCATGTTCTCAAACTCAATCATCGCTTCCCTGTATTGCTGAAAGAATTCGATAATTTCGGAAGAACCGGATGCATGTTTGATAACCAGATATTTATTCTTGCCAAGGGAAGCCGAAACAGCCTGAAGATAATGAGCTTCATCATGCTTGTCTATTTCAGTCCACCATCCTGAGTTGCAGGTTCCTACAAGCTCTGATTTTCCATTTATTAAAAATCCGGAATCATCTATGAAACCTGTCAGGAACGGAAAAATATCCGCAGGTTTAATTATGCTCCCCTCTTTATTGTCGGATGAAAAAAAAGATTTACACCAGGCCGGAATTTCGTCGGGCAAAATAAACGATTCCTCCCTTTTATGCTTCATAACAAGCATACCCATGGCTGAAAAAATATTTATAGTTTCAGGTTTATTCATAATTTTATGATTTCTGAAGCATCTTTGCAATCAGCTCCATAAATGCCTTGTTAACACCCAGTCCGGTTTTGGCGCTTGCATTTATTAGAGCCCAGCCTCTGGCTGTTAAGCCGTGCAGCGCCTTTTGGGTTATTTCAGACTTTTTTGAAAGATCGGCTTTATTTACAATACAAAGAAACGGAACGTCAGGCAAAATTTTTTCAACCCGTTTCTGGATAGAGACCGCCCTGTTAAAGGTAGAAAATCGTGTGGAATCAATTACAATAATATAACCTTC
Source organism: Deltaproteobacteria bacterium (assembly GCA_021157555.1). Lineage (GTDB taxonomy): Bacteria > Desulfobacterota > Desulfobacteria > Desulfobacterales > BuS5 > BuS5. Next base: position 3,048 of record JAGGWL010000282.1, read on the forward strand.
CATATTAGCCATAAGATTCGGGCTTACTTTGTTAACTTTATCTTCCCCTCCGAAATCCCATATGTCAAGCTCCACTTTCCGGTCTTCATAATTTATCTGTTTTTTGCAAACTGTAGCGCCTAATGTAAAATGATAATTTTCAGGACAGACACCTTCCACAAAACGCCTCGCTATACTTGTTTTGCCAGCAGCAAGTGCTCCGAAAAGAGATATTTTTTTCTTTATAATCGGTTTCGGGATACTATCACAGGGAATGAAAACTGTGGCATCATACTCCTGGTTATCAGCCTCCCTGTTATCCGTCTCTATTGTCATGCTTGCAGCCTTCCTCATGGCCTGCTCTTCAAGCGGAATTGACTTTTTAAACAGGTCTTTCATAAACCTGGCAAGTCCCCACATAGTCGGCCTTAATGAGAGTTCCCTGATAGATTTCTCTACATCTGCCAGCATCTCCCCACAAGTCTGATATCGCTCTTCAAGATTTTTTGCAAGTGCTCGATTTATGATTTTACTGATTACAGGAGGCAGTTTATTAACAAAATTTTCAGGCGGCTCGAATTCAACCTTTCTGGCTTTGGACAGAACCTCCATGGTATCTCCCTGATATAGTCTTTCTCCGGTCACCATTTCGTACAAAATAGCTCCGATTGCAAAAATATCGGAGCGAATATCCAGATCACTTCCCTCAGCCTGTTCAGGTGACATGTACCCCACCTTGCCCTTGATCATTCCGAATTGCGTGGCTTGATTTTGACTGGAGGCCTTGGCAATTCCGAAATCAATGATTTTTACCTCTCCTTCATAAGAGATAAAGATGTTGGGAGGGCTGATGTCCCTGTGTATAATATTAAGAGGCTGCCCCTGAAAATTTTTTAGTGTATGAGCATAAGATAGCCCATTGCAAACGCATGAAATAATCTGCAGTATTATTTCAATATCAAACAGCATTTTCTTCTCTTTTAAAGTACCGATTACGGATCGAAGATTTGTTCCGAAGAGGTACTCCATGGCGATAAAATAATTCTTACCCATCTTGCCAAAATCATACGTTCTAATAATATTTTCATGCTGAAGAAATGCAGCAAGCCTGGCTTCATTTATAAAGGATTCTATCAGACCTTTTTCACCTACCAGATGGGGCAGAATTTTTTTAACCGCAACAAGTTTTTCGAATCCTTCATCGCCAGTTATTTTGCCACGATAGAGTTCTGCCATGCCGCCGGTGGCTATCCGATCCAGCAATAAATATTTTCCAAATCTTTCAGGTTGAAGTACACTCATAAGTTTAATAGGAGACACTCTTTAAGGAGAAAATTCTTAAACAAAGCTTTTTTTATAACTTTTCTTGATAAAAAGAAAGCAAAAATCATGCCTTAATACAAAAAGGGGTCAGGTCTTCAAGACCCGACCCCTTAGGAACGAGGACGAAATAACTTCCACAAGTAGGCGCACAGATTTAGGTTAGGTTTGTTCGATCTCAAATCACAAAAGTTGAAGGAATAGCAAGCTATTTTAATATTTTTGTGATTTGAGATCGGGCAAAGATGGCCTGAAGCTGTGATGCATAGTTGGGGAAGTTATTTCGTCCTCGTTCCTTATCTTTATGGTGCGTTTATTCACCTTTAAAATTCGGAGACCTTTTTTCCAGAAATGCGCTTACAGCCTCCGCCACATCCCTGCTTTGCAGGCATATGTTCTGAATATAAGCTTCAAAATCCTGTGCGGTCGACAGGTTCGACGATAATCCTTTGTTTATAGCTGCTTTTGCCATTGCTAATGCAATGGGAGGCCTTTTTGCCAATTTGCCGGCAAAATTAATTGTTGCATCCATCAGGCTTTCGACTGGAACTACCTTGTTAACCATTCCGATCCTTAGCGCCTCTTCAGCGTTAATATTTTCTCCGGTAAGGATCAGCTCCCTTGCCTTGGAAAGGCCTACCAGACGTGGTAATCTAAAGGTTCCTCCCAGATCGGGAATTAATCCAAGATTTGTATAAGTCATGCCGAAACTGGCATCATTCGCCGCAATAACAAAATCGGAAGCAACCGCAATGTCACATCCATTACCCATCGCATAACCATTTACTGCTGAAACCACAGGTTTTTCAATATCTTCAAATCTAAATATCGCTTGCAGCCTTTTGATCAGGGATGTAAATTCCCTGGGACTCATATTTTTTAATGTTCCTGCAAACTTCAGATCTATACCGGTACAAAAAGAGTCTCCGGTTCCATTAATTACAATAACCCTGATTTCCGAATCGGCTTTAACATCTTCAAGAGCATTTGCAAATTCATCATAAGTTTCCATATCAAGCGCATTTTTAACATCAGGCCTGTTAATTGTTATTATGGCGATTTTTTTTTCTTTTTTCAAAATAATTTTATCCATAAAGTTTATGCTCCTTTTTTTTTATATGAAAATAAAAACCTGCCCCTATTCTTTACCTGTAACCCAGATATAATCGGCGTATGCCAATTTCACATTACTGCCTGCAGGCACCAAAAAAATTGTCCTGAATGGCGCCTGGCTACGCTCAAAAGCCCTGTTTGGTACCCCGAACTTCTTTTTTATATGGCCATTTCCTACTATCACGACCATTATATCATCCTTCAGGTTGTTTGCTACAGCTTCGGCCATGGTATCTTCCCATACACACTGGGCAGCATAAAAATTTTCAAAATTTTCTCTTCCCTTTATATGATGATGGCTGAAGATTTTTTTCACATATTCCCGGTGGGCGCTGTTCGAAGTATCAATCTTTTTAGGAAGATATTCTTTTTCCAAATTAGAGAGATTATCAATTCCTCCTACCGCTATCTTGGGAGGGATATAAAAAGGTATATTAAGACCGACAAGTTTTATATGCTTTTCCTTTAAAAAATCAAGAATACCGGCATATAATTTAAAATCGAACCTCCAGTTTGCATACCAGTGGGATTTTTCTATAAAAGATTTTTCATCCAGACCACCAGCAGTCCATTGATCAAGTATCTTCCGGTACGAACGATCAAATGCTTCCATACCTATGGTCATATCATGATTTTTTTCATACAGAGCCTTGATCAGCTTAAGTTGAATAGTGTGGTGCACAGGGTCTGTATGTTGTTCACCTATATAGATTACCCGCACCTTGTTTAAATCCACCATAAGCTCTTCAAAAGATATAGTACAACTTTTTTTTGCTGAAATTATTTCACCAGCTTTAAAAGTTCCCGGTAAATCGGTGATTGTAAGTTTTTTCATCCTTGCTATACAGCCCTGCAAGCAGATCAGGCAGATCAACAAAAAAAAACCAGGCAGCAACGCATGATAAATTTTGGTTTTTTTCATATTAATGCGCCTCTGCCCAGTTTTTACCGGAATCTATATTTACTTTTAATGGCACCTTCAGCTCCATAACATGCTCCATAATTTCCTTAACAAGTTTCTTTGCTGCCTCTAATTCTTCCGGAGGTGTTTCAAAAATAATTTCATCATGCACAGACAAAAGCATGGCCGCTTTCAAACCTTTATCCTTGAATCCCTGCCTTACATTTATCATGGCAAGCTTGATTAAATCGGCGGCGGTTCCCTGAATGGGTGTATTAATAGCGGTACGCTCAGCATATTCCCGCAGCGTTTTTTTCGGGCTGTTAATATCCGGAAGCAGGCGGATCCTGCCCAAAAGCGTAGATGTTTTTTTTGTTTTGCCTGTCTCTTCAATTGTCTTATCTATAAAGCGTTTTACGCCTTTGTACCTGGCAAAATAATTGTCAATATACTGTTTTGCCATTTTGCGGCTTATGTCAAGCTCTTTGGAAAGGCCATAAGGGCTCATTCCGTAAATAATGCCAAAATTAATTGTTTTGGCCTGCCGACGTAAATCGGACGTAATAAAAGACGGAAAAACCTGAAATACTTCGGCGGCAGTGCGGGTGTGAATATCTTCCTCATCCAGAAAAGCCTTGATCAGGATATTATCATCAGAATAATGCGCCAGAATTCGTAATTCTATCTGCGAATAATCGGCAGAAACAAGTACCCACCCCTGCCTGGGGATAAATGTTTTCCGTATTTCAACACCATCATCGCCGCGAACAGGAATATTTTGAAGATTCGGTCTGGAACTGCTCAGGCGGCCTGTGGCGGTAACAGTCTGGTTAAAAGATGTATGTACACGTCCGGTTTCCGGATGAATCAGGTCGAGCAGGGCATCCGTATATGTAGATTTAAGCTTTGTGAGGGTTCTGTACTTTAAAACCAGATCTGGCAGTTCATGCATGGGCGCCAGCTTTTTCAGCACATCCACATCTGTAGAATAACCGGTTTTCTTTTTTGTTTTTTTTTGAACAGGCAGATTCAGTTTTTCAAATAATATGCTGCCAAGCTGCTGTGGAGAGTTGATGTTGAATTCTTCCTCTGCCACTGAAAATATATTCTGTTTCAGAAGTTTAAGCCGTTCCGCAAATGAAGTTGAAAGGCTTTTCAGCCTCTCTATGTCAACACAAATTCCATTCATCTCCATTTCCGTTAAAACGGAAACAAGGGGCATCTCCACTTCATCCATAAGTTTATTAAGGCCGGCACTCTCAATATCTTTCTTTAGCACCTGCCAGGCCATAAAAGTGATATCAGCGTCTTCACAGGCATATGGAACCCCATATTCCAGCGGAACAGATGCAAAACCATTTGTACCTCCATCTTTAGGATCTTTTACGTTTTTTATCACATCAGCATAGGAAATAGTTTTATGATCAAGAAAATCAAGAGCTATCTGATCAAGACTGTGCGCTCTTTTTGAGGGATTAAGAAGATAGGATGCCAGCATGGTATCAAAAGCCACACCTGCCAAATTGACGCCATGACGGGCAAGAACAATCCAGTCATATTTTATATTTTGACCGATTTTTTTTATTTCCGGATTCTCCAGAAGTTGTTTCAACTGCCCCAAAACATATACTTTCTCAAGCTGTTCCGGAGCGTCAGGGTAATCATGGGCGCATGGTATATAGTAAGCCTCATCCGGTTGCATCGAAAAGGAGAGCCCTACAAGATCGGCCTGCATGGCATCCTTTGAGGTTGTCTCCGTATCCAGAGCAAAAATATCAGAGGCTTCCAGTCGCTCTATCAGCCGGGAGAGTTCATCTTCAGTATAGACTCCATGATATTTTTTTTTGGAAAGATCGGCTTTTTTGGGAAAATCCTGCTGCAATCTCCTGAATTCGAGTTCCTTAAACAGTTCAGCCAGTATTTCATTATCAGGAGATCTGTATTTATAATCTTCGGGCACAAATTCAAAAGGTACGTTCCGGTCGATAGTTACAAGGTCTTTGCTTAAAAAGGCCTGATCCTTGAATTTAACAAGTTTTTCATGCTGTTTTTTTTTGGTGATTGTGTCAACCTGCTCGTATAAGCGCTCCATACTATTGAAATTTTTTATAAGTCCAAGAGCCGTTTTAATTCCAATGCCCGGAACACCCGGAATATTATCCGCCTTATCCCCGGAAAAGCCCATTACATCTATCATTTGTAACGGCTCAAGGCCGAACTCCTCTCTTACTGTATCAGCATCCGTTATTTTTTCCTTCATCGGATCCCAGATGCTCGACATTTCTGTCACAAGTTGAACAAAATCTTTATCACCTGTAACCATAACCACCTTAAAGCCCTTATCCTCTGCTTTTCTGGCGGCAGTTCCGATAAGGTCATCCGCTTCGAAACCCTCCAGTTCCATAACCGGAATATTAAAACCTTTTGAGATATCCTTAATATACGGAATCTGTAAAATCAGGTCTTCCGGCATGGGGGGACGATTGGCCTTATAATCCGCATACATTTTATGCCTGAATGTGGGCCCTTTGACATCAAAAAAGATTACAATATATTCCGGTGTATGCTCCTTTACCAGTTTTATCAGCATCCTGGTAAAACCAAAGGTTGCATTGGTAGGCAAACCCATGGAATTGGAAAGACTCTTGATTGCATGATATGCGCGATGAATATATGCGCTTCCGTCTATCAGATAAATCGTTTTGTCGCTATTCATAAAAACCTAACCCGGACAAAGCCGGAACCAAAAAAACTTATTCAGGAGGTTACTGATCTCATTTTTTCCGCATCAGATGCTCTTATATAGCTGGGTATCAGTGGGTGGGGTGATGTACAGTATTTTTTTTGAAGTTGCTCCATTCCGAGTTGTGCAATGGTCGAAGCTTGAATGGTATTTTGCAGAAGGGAGGGAAAAATTGCACGTTCCCCAAGAATTTTTTCTATTTTTTGTTGATACAGAAAGGCTCCGCTGCCGATAAAAAGAGTCGGTTCGTGTATACCGGAAACTGTTTTTTCAGGAGTCATGACCGTTTCAACAGATTCCTGCTTTATTATACTACTGCTGAAACCCGATGCAGCTACAGAATAACGCGCGCTATAGACCTCTTTTCTGCGCGCGTCAATCATGGCGCAAAGATGTCCTGAAAAAGAGGATTGCATAGCCAAAGCTTTCAGGCTTGATATGCCTGCAACCGGTTTGCCGGATGCGGCTGCAAGCCCTTTGACTAAACTTATACCAATGCGGAGCCCTGTAAATGTGCCAGGGCCAATTGTAACTGCGAATCCATCCATATCATTAATTGTGAGGCCGGAGAGATCGAGTATGTTTTTTATCATTCCCATTAAATGCCTGGAATGAGTCTGACCGCTGATCAGGGTCTGCTCGCATAAAAGATCGCTGTTATTTCTTATGGCAACGCTGCAACTCTGTGCTGCAGTATCTGCTGCAAGTATTTTCATCTCTTAATCTTTAGTGCTTAGGGACGTGGAAAAAAATAATCATCCCAATTAGCATCCCCGCTTCAGGCTGCTTTTGCCCGATCCCAAATTTCAAAAATCTTGAAATAGTTCACTATTACTGCGCCTTTTAAAATTTACGATTGACCAAAATCAACCCAAATCCGGGCGCTTCTTGGAACGATTATTTTTTTCCGCGTCCCTTAAACGAAAACTATCGGTTTTCGTTTGAGCACTATTTGTTTTTGCAGTTACATTTTTTTTCGTTACTTTTTGTAAAACAAGCGGGAGAACTTCGTCCATGTTTTTTATAGAAATGAATTTTATTTTTCTTTTAACGTTATCCGGTAATTCTACGATATCTTTTTTATTTTTTTCCGGAATTATAATGGTATTGATTCCGGCCCTTAAGGCTCCCAGCGCCTTTTCCTTAAGACCTCCTATCGGAAGAACCCTGCCCCTTAAAGTAATTTCACCTGTCATGGCTATATCCTTGTTTACAGGTTTACCGGTTGCGGATGAAATCAGGGAAGTAGCCATAACAATTCCTGCTGAAGGCCCGTCTTTTGGTATGGCACCGGCCGGAACATGGATATGGATATCAAGATTTTCAAAAAAATCTTTTTTAATCCCTAACGTTTTCAGATTTGCACGGGTATAGCTAACAGCGGCTCTTGCAGATTCCTGCATAACATCCCCAAGCTGTCCGGTTATTATAAGATCACCTTTACCTGACAGCAGGGAGGATTCAACATATAGTACCTCTCCGCCAACCTGAGTCCATGCAAGCCCTGTGGCCAAACCTATCTGGCTTTCTTCTTTATCCATTTCAGGATAATATTTCTCTACTCCCAGAAACTGTTCCAGATTATTTCTTGTAACATGAAAATGTTTTTTTTCACCTTCAGCTATTTTACGGGCTATTTTGCGACATATCTTTTTCAGTTCACGTTCCAGGTTTCTCAATCCCGCTTCCATTGTGTACCCCTGTATTATTTTGAGTACAGCACCATGACTTATAGAGCAAATTTTTGGTTTAAGGCCGTTCTCTTTAAGTTGGCGGGGAATTAAAAATTTTTCAGCAATAGTTCTTTTTTCTTCCTCGGTATATCCGGTCAGGTTAACCACTTCCATTCTGTCGAGCAAGGCCGACGGGATGGTATCGGTTATATTTGCGGTGAGGATAAACATTACATTTGAAAGATCAAAAGCCAAATTTAAATAGTGATCGCTAAATTCCGAATTCTGTTCCGGATCAAGAGCTTCCAGCAATGCAGAAGATGGATCTCCACGAAAATCCGACCCTATTTTGTCGATTTCATCCAGCATAAATACGGGGTTGTTGGTACCACACTGATTTAAGCCCTGTAAAATCCGTCCCGGCATCGCTCCAATATATGTCCTCCTGTGGCCTCTGATTTCTGCTTCGTCCCGGATCCCGCCAAGCGAAATTCTGACAAACTTTCGGTCCATTGCTTTGGCAATCGCCTGTCCCAAAGAAGTCTTGCCGACACCGGGAGGTCCTACAAAACAAAGAATCTGCCCTTTGGTATTTGGATTAAGTTTCTTGACACTAAGATATTCCAGAATACGATCCTTGATTTTCTCCAGACCATAATGTTCTTTGTTAAGTTCAATTTTTGCTTTTTTTATCTTTAAATTATCTTGAGTCGATTTATCCCAGGGCAATTCGATCAAGCACTCCAGATATGTCCGAATAATAGAGGCTTCGGGGGAATCAGAATGCATAAAAGAGAGACGTTTTAACTCTTTATCAGCCTCTTCGCTGGCCATGGCGGACATGTTTGCCTTTTTAATTTTCTTTTTGTACTCATCTATTTCCTGGAATTTGTCATTTTCATTACCAAGTTCCTTGTTAATAGCTCTAACCTGCTCTTTTAAAAAATAGTCACGCTGATTTTTGGATAATTCTATGTGAACATTAGACTGTATTCTAGCCTGCATTGAGGAAAGTTCAAATTCCCTTGAAAGAAATGTGTTAACTTTTTTAAGACGCTTAATGGGGTCAAGCATTTCTAACAGCTTTTGCGATTCATTAATTTTCAGTTTCAGATTAGATGCAACAAGATCCGCAAGATTACCTGGCGATTCAATACTCTCCAGAATAGAATTGATGTCTCCTGAAGATTCACCTCTAATCGCTATAATTTTTTCGGAATGTTCGCGCACGTTACGCATTAACGCTTCGATCCGAAGTGTAATTTTTTCAACAGGTTTTTCAAAAATAATTTCTGATTTAACGCGGAAGAAAGATCTTTTTCGTAAATATTTAATTATTTTTGCTTTGGTGATTCCCTGAATCAAAGCTTTAACACTGCCATCAGGAAGCGTTAGTACGCGTAGTATCCTGCTGATAGTCCCTATAGTATATATATCATTTGGCTGCGGATCTTCCGCAGTATTCTTTTTTTGTGTTGCAACAAGAATAAAGCCGTTTTTTGCAACAGCCTCTTCCACAGCCCGTATCGATTTGTTACGCCCAACAAAAAGCGGAAGCAGCATATCAGGAAAAATCACAACATCGCGAACAACCACCAACGGGAGAGTAGACGGTAAATCAGACTCCTTTTCTTCTCCCTCAATCAGGTTAATCAGGTCATCGTTGTCAGGTTCAGCCATTGTTACTCCTATAAAGATTTTTGGGCTTGGCTCTAATTTCGACCAAACACTGAGCTATAATAAAATTTGAAAACCTCTGAAACTCGCTGCGCTCAAACAGCCAGAGGTTTTCAAATTTCACCATAGCTCAGTCCTGACATCTA
>JAGGWL010000097.1 GCA_021157555.1 Deltaproteobacteria bacterium
GGCAACGATGAAGCAATTTCGGTTTCATTTGAAATCCGTTGGGCAGAGTCGGACACAGGTTTATCCTGTTCATCAAATTCTTTACTGATGGCCTCAAAATCACCCACCACCATTAACCTTTGCAGCACATTTTGCAATTCACGGATATTACCCGGCCAATGGTATGCAGCCAGCCTCTCAAGAATGCTCCGATCAGGTTTAAGAAAAGATTTATTGTTAAATTGCGCCTTGTAAAAATCCAGATAATATTCAATTAGAAAAGGAATATCTTCACGTCTTTCTCGCAAGGGGGGCAGATGAATATTTATTGTGTTTAAACGGTAATATAGATCTTTTCTAAATGTTCCATTTTTTATACTCTGGGCAAGATTATGGTTTGTGGCAGCAAGAACCCAGGTATCGGTTTTATGGTCGTCTTCTGATCCAAGGGGTGCAAATTCACCGCTCTGGAGAACATGCAGGAGCTTGGCCTGGAGCAGAATTGACATGTCACCGATTTCATCCAGAAATAAAACGCCTTTGTCGGCAAGTTCAAACTTACCTTTTTTTTTTCTCTCAGCTCCGGTAAAAGCGCCGCGTTCATATCCAAAGAGTTCACTTTCCAACAGGCCGTCCGGCAATGCGGCGCAGTTTACTTTTATAAAAGGTTTCCCCCTTCTTGGAGAAGAATAATAAAGATTTTTAGCAACAACTTCTTTACCAACCCCGCTTTCTCCTGTAACGACAATATTTAAACCTGTGGCGGCAACATGCTTAATCAGTTCTTTCGTTTTTACAATAGCCTGACTTACACCAATTAAAGGAGTATCACATTTATTCATTATTTTTTCCGGAAAGAATTTCTATAATTTTATTTTCAAGCACAGAAAGTTCAAAGGGTTTTTCCATAACCAGATCAGCCTCAGCTTCAGTAGCCAGGGCTTCAGGATGTTCACCCCAGCCGGTAATTGCAATGACGGGTATATCCGGAAATTTTTTTTTGGCTATTGCAATAATGGCAACACCGCTTATACTCGGCATAACAAGGTCTGTGATAATAAGGTCAAACTTTTCAGGTTCAGACTCAAGTAATTTCAGTCCATCAAGACCATTTGCGGCAATAGAAACATTATAATTTTTTTTTCTTAAATAATTGTCAAGAGCCGCAAGAATTTCTGCATCATCATCTATAATTAGTAATTTTTTTTGATCACCCATTTTTTCCCCTGCAAAACAGTGAAAATAATTTAAAACAAGCTTTTTATTTTTCTGCATAATATGTTAAATGCGAATAAGCAAGCAGTTTTAATCAAGTTCAGACTAAATATGAATTTCTTTTCCTACAATTAAATATAATTTGCTATAATTTATTACAAGTTTTATATAATTATACAACCTTAATCTAAAAAATTTTAAATTAAACTAAAGTTTTTTCCAAAAAAACCGATTAAACAATAATAGGAAATGGAGGACAAAATAACTTTCACAAGTAGGCATCATAGCTTTAAATTTTATATGTTTTTATATAGTGGCATCTTTCTTGCTTTTTAAACTTGATGAAATAGTTCAGCCATAATTAACAATAAAGTAATACAATTAGGACGGAAATGGCCGAAATTCCCAATGTAATCACAGTTGATCAAATAATAGCGATTATTTTAAAACGGCGCTGGATTTTGATAATCCCCTTTTGCATAGCAATATTGGTTGGCAGCTATCTTGCTGTAACTTTACCAAAAATATACAGTGCCAGCACTCTAATTCTTATCCAGCCCCAGAAAGTTCCGGAAGACTATGTTCGATCCGTAGTATCAAGTGATATTAATTCCCGAATTAATACTATTTCTCAGCGGATACTAAGCAGGACAAATCTGGAAAAAATTATAAATACATTCAATCTTTTTTCAGAGCCTGAAAATCAAGATATGTTCATGGAAGACAAGGTGGCAATAGTTGCAAAGCGTATTTCAGTTAATGTAACAAGATCTTCAAGAAGGGTGGCGGATTCATTTTCAATCTCTTTTAAGGGAGGGAATCCTGACAGGGTAATGAAAATCGCCAATACACTTGCAGCCTATGTAATTGATGAAAATCTCAAGGTCAGGGAAGCCCAGGCTATAGGCACCAGTGATTTTCTTGCAGGAGAACTTAATTCAACCAGAGCAAAGCTCGTCAGGCAGGAGAATGCCCTTAAGGAATATCAGGAACAATATATGGGAGGATTGCCTGAGCAGCTTGACAGTAATCTTAGAATTCTTGAACGATTTCAGGGACAACTTGATTCTGCCAATATTAATCTCAGGGATGTAAAAAACAGGCTTGCCAATCTTGAAACAACCCAATCGCAAGCAGCAATCATGCAGCCGGCAGGTACTGACCCAGCACAAGGCACAGGCTCTGTGGTTAATTTGGCGCAAATGCAGATGCAGTTATCTGATCTTAAGGCAAGGTATACAAGCAAGCACCCTGATGTAATCAATCTGGAGAAAATGATTGCAGACATGGAGGGTGGAGAAGTATCAGATAAAGATGCCGGTGAAACAGATGGCCAAACATCAGGCAGAAACAGAAATATAAATTATGCATATTTAAACCGGATCAATGAGCTTAACAGCGAAAAAGCAGGGCTGATATCTGAAATTAAAAAGCTTAATAATCAAATAATCATTTATCAAAAACGGGTTGAAGACACCCCAAAAAGAGAGCAGGAACTTTTATCTTTAAATAGAGATTATGATAATA
>JAGGWL010000109.1 GCA_021157555.1 Deltaproteobacteria bacterium
ATTAGATGTCAGGACTGAGCTATGGTGAAATTTGAAAACCTCTGGCTGTTTGAGCGCAGCGAGTTTCAGAGGTTTTCAAATTTTATTATAGCTCAGTGTTTGGTCGAAATTAGAGCCAAGCCCCAATATATATAATGTTTAGTATCCTTTTATATGTGTCTTTTACTTCTAATATTGAAAGAAGTGCTCCAAAAAGCTACTGGCAAGGAAAAAGTCAAGTATCTAAATAGAATCAAATTTATAGATAAACATTACACTGCAGGCATATCACGGGGTAGTTACCGTAGCACCGTTTTATATGAAAGTGCCTAAAGTTTAAAGTGAAATCAAGTGCCTAAAGTTAAGGATTTCAACTAATTATATTTATATTGTTCCTAATCTGCACTTTCATGCTTTGTTGTGCCCGGTAGGGCGTGGGGGTTATAAAGAACTGAGTCTTGCAATTATTACATTATGCTAAAAATTATTAATGCGTTTTGGCCTTACTGGCTCAATAGTTCCTTAGGAACGAGGACGAAACAACTTCCCCAACTATGCATCACAGCTTCAGGCCATCTTTACCCGATCTGAAAGTACAAAAATTTTGAAATAGCTTGCTATTCCTGCAACTTTTGTACTTTCAGATCGAACAAACCTGACCTAAATCTGTGCGTCTACTTGTGGAAGTTATTTCGTCCCCGTTCCTTACGATTCTCGCGGCTCAACAGCCGCGTTCTAACGAACGAAAAGAAAGGAGGAGGAAATATGAAAGGACCAAAATCCTGGAGACCGTATGTGGCTGGCGCCCTTGTCGGACTGCTCGCCACCGCTTCAGTCTTTGTGTCCACAAAGATGCTCGAAAAACCTAAGTACCTTGGGGCATCAACTACATTCGTTCGGTCTGCCGGGCTGATCGAAAAAACTGTGGTCAAAGACCACGTAAAGAACAACCTCTACTATCAATCGAAGAAAGTTAAAATAGATTGGCAATTCATGCTCGTTGTTGGAATTTTAATTGGCGCTTTTGCTTCATCGATGATCGGCAAGAGTTTCAAGATGGAAAGCGTACCCTCCATTTGGTCAGACAGGTTTGGAAACAATTGGGGAGTAAGGGCAACAGGTGCGTTTCTGGGCGGTATCGTAGCTATGTTCGGAGCGCGTTTGGCTGGAGGTTGTCCTAGTGGACATGGAATGAGCGGATTGATGCAGCTCTCCATAAGTGGGTTCATTGCCATGGTGGGTTTCTTTGGTGCAGGCATCATTGTCGCACATTTTATTTACAAATCAGGCAGGGGGGAAATGAAATGAGCGAGCTACCTCTTGGGTTGATTACGGGCATAGCTTTTGGTGTACTTTTGCAGCAAGGGCGTGTATTGCGTTTCGAGAAACAGGTAGGAGCAATGCTGCTGAAAGACATGACGATTGTAAAATTCATGCTGTCGGCCATCATTGTAGGGATGATTGGAATAAACTTGCTTGTGGTCACAGGTGTTGTTGCTTTGAAAATAAAGGCCACATATGTTGCCGCTAATCTCATTGGTGGTCTTTTGTTTGGTGCTGGTTGGGCTGTTATGGGCTATTGTCCCGGTACCTCGCTCGGAGCGTTGGGTGAAGGGCGATGGCATGCTATGTGGGCAATACTTGGGATGCTGTTCGGCGCTGGAATTTATGCGGAAGTCTATCCGGCAATGAAGGCTTCAGTGCTGAACTGGGGTGCTTTTGGAAAGCTGACTCTACCTCAAGTTTTAGGGGTTTCACCCTGGATTGTTATTCCTATTTTTATTGCGTGTATTTTATTTATCTTTGTTTGGTTCGAGAAAAATAAACTTTGATCATATAAATTGGCTAAACCCCATACACAAGAGCATGAGATAATGATTGCTCTGGAGAGGTTATGGGCTCTGGCAAACAACAAGTTGGAAAAAAATATAAATACGAAATACAGACTATACAGTCAGAAGGGTAGGGCTCGCTTTTGATATTTTACGTTCATTAAAAACAGTCCTTGTGGCGGGGCAGTTGCTCCAGCAAGTTTACGCTCCTTTGAGAGAAGTATTTTTTTAAAGTCATCAGGAGTAATTTTTTTTAGTCCCACTTCAACAAGTGTTCCTATAATATTGCGCACCATGAATTTCAGGAAACCATCACCTTCTATTTCGAAGGTCAGATAACCGTTTTTCTGTTTTATAAGATCAGCCTGCAATATAGTTCTTATGCTGTTTGATCTTGGGCTGCCGGCCCCTTCGAATGCATGGAAATCATGACGTCCGAGTATGTGCCGGATCGCTAATTTCATAGAAGTTGTGTCAAGTTTTTTCCGTATTAACCAGGAATAGTTTCGATCAAGAGCAGAAGGTATTTTTCTGTTCAGAATTCTATAATTGTAAATTTTGCTTTCTACATCATATCTGGCATGGAATTTACTATCAGCCAATACACAACTTTTTATAACAATATCTTCTGGAAGAATGCTGTCCAGGCCCTTGCAAAAATTTTCAGGTCTAATGTTTTTAGCGCACAAAAAATTAGCCACTTGAGCAAGGGCGTGAACACCGGCATCCGTTCTGCCTGACCCTGCAATTCTAATCTTTTCCCCAGTCATTCTAAGCAGCGCTTTTTCGATTTCACCCTGAATGGTGCGATCTGTTTTTTGTATTTGCCATCCGTGGTAGGCAGAGCCATCATATTCTATGAGTAATTTAAAATTTTTTTTCATATTAGGTAAGAAATCGGGACGAAACAAAAATAGACCTTGGGACTTGACGTTAACATATGAATCAGTGTATTTTTTATATTGAACTTGATCGTGACTGATTTAATTGTAATGGTTCCCTTTGTGCGTTACAAAGACAACCCAATTGCTTTGGGAACGAGGACAAAATAATTTTTATTATAAAATTAGGATTATAATACAAACTTTTCTAAAAGGGAAAAATATGTTAACAGCTCAAGATATTATGGAAAAAGATGTAATATCTTTTTCTCCGGAAACAGATATCGTTCCTGCGGCAAAAACACTTATTGAAAAAAAAATTAACGGAGCACCGGTTATAGATGATAATGAACTGTTGGTGGGAATATTATGTCAGAGTGATCTGATAACGCAGCAAAAAAATATCAAAATACCCTCCATCTTTACCTTTCTTGACGGATACATTCCATTAACTTCATTTAAAAAATTTGAAAATGATATAAAAAAAATTGCAGCCCTGAAAGTTGAAGATGCGATGACAAAAAATCCTGTAACCGTAGCCCTTGATACGAATATAGGTCATATAGCAATGCTTATGGTCGATAAAAATTTTCACACGCTGCCGGTCATCCATAATAAAAAACTGGTGGGTATAATAGGCAAAGAAGATGTCCTTAAAACATTTTTATAATCATTTTTTATGGGCGCCTTCGCGCTCGGACATTTATATATAAAAATGATGAATTTATATGCGAAGGGCGAACACAAGGTTCGCCCCTACACAATTTTTGGGCTTGGTTATAACGCCGACCATTAGATGTCAGGACTGAGCTATGGTGAAATTTGAAAACCTCTGGCTGTTTGAGCGCAGCGAGTTTCAGAGGTTTTCAAATTTTATTATAGCTCAGTG
>JAGGWL010000150.1 GCA_021157555.1 Deltaproteobacteria bacterium
AAATAACTTGTCATTTTAAGCGCCGATGCATTGCGAAAGCTCAGAATACCTTGATATTCTTCTGTTTTCGCGCCTTGCCAGACGAGCGCCTCAACACTTAGGAACGAGGACGAATTAACTTCCCCAATTATGCATCACAGCTTCAGGCCATCTTTGCCCGATCTAAAAGCACAAAAAGCTTGAAATAGCTCGCTATTCCGAAACTTTTGTACCTAAGGTTATATCGAACAGATCGAATAAACCTGACCTAAATCTGTGCGCATGCCTGGGGAAGTTATTTCGTCCCCATTACTTATTGTCGGATGAATTTAAAAAAACTTTAGAACAAAACTGATTGCTTAAAATAAATTAGCAATTTTAAGTGTTGAGGCGACTGGCTGGCAAGGCACGAAAACGCAGGGATATCAAGATATTTCTGCGTTTTCGGAACGTAGCCAGGCTGGATGCATCGACGCTTAAAATGTAAAGTTATTTCGGCCCCGTTCCTAAGTTTTTGAAATACCGGAAAACCGAGGTAATTTAGGAGTTGTGAATTCTTGGATGCTTCCTTTGTCCCGTTAGGGACATTTGAAAATAGGCCGGCAATTTATTGCCGGTATGGAAGAATTTATTTAAAAGTCCTGCAGGGACGACAGAAACCTGAATTCTACAATCTGTCGTCCCTATGGGACTGAATACATTTTATATCTATTAACCTGGCAATAAATTGCCAGGCTATTTTCAGAATGTCCCTCTGGGACTAAAAAAACAATTCCTATAACTATCGCCCGTTAGGAACAGGGAGGAAATAAAATTGAAACTGACACATGAAGAATGTAAATGTTTAGTTTTTGCTTCTTGACACATACACCTTAATTAATATATAAAACAAACCAATGACTGGCTGAAGCCTGTTGAATAAAATTTTACTTAAATAATTTTTCTAATAAAAAACCAAACCACGAAGGTAATATAGTATCATGAGGATACTATCGTCTCGTGGTTTTTTTTTGCTTTATCGGGAGTCATTATGAAAAAACACGGAATTAGTATTACTTTTTTTTTCGCATTATCTTTTTTCTTTACAGGAACCGGTCTTGCTCATTTTGGAATGATTATTCCTTCCGACTCAATGGTGATGCAGGATGATAATAAAAATATAAAAATTACACTCTCTTTTTCACATCCTTTTGAGTTATCCGGGATGGAGCTTGTCAAGCCTGACATTTGCAAGGTAATGGCTAATGGAAAAAAGATTGACCTTATCAACAATCTTAAAAAAACCAAAGTAATGGACCATAATGCCTGGATGATTAATTATAACATAAAAAGGCCGGGGATTTATATGTTTTATATGGTACCTAAACCCTACTGGGAACCGGCTGAAGATTGCTATATCATTCATTACACAAAAACGGTAGTAGCTGCATTTGGTGATGATGAGGGCTGGGACGAAGAGATAGGTCTTAAAACAGAAATCGTGCCGCTTTCAAAACCTTTTGGACTCTATACAGGCAATATTTTTCAAGGCATAGTAAAATTAAACGGAAAACCTGTACCATATGCAGAGGTTGAAGTAGAATATTATAACAAAGACGGCAAAATAACAGCCCCCACGGATTATATGGTAACGCAAACTATCAAGGCCGATCAAAATGGAGTCTTTAGCTACGCCATTCCAAAAAAGGGCTGGTGGGGATTTGCCGCCTTAAACACCTCAGATAAAAAAATGTTATTTAAAGGTGTTGAAAAGGATATTGAACTTGGGGCTGTTATCTGGATTAAAATTCACGATATGAAATAAAGACAATAAATAAAGACAATAAATTCAATGCATATTTCAGAAGGTATATTATCCCCTGGCATACTGGTGGCAGGAGCTGCACTTACTGCTGCCGGTGTGATTATCGGATTAAAAAAAACTGATGCCGAAGACATCCCTTCAGTTGGCATCATGTCGGCTGCTTTTTTTGTGGCATCTCTGATACATGTCCCAATCGGCCCTTCTTCTGTACACCTGATTTTAAACGGGCTGCTTGGGCTCCTCCTCGGATGGAAGTCATTCCCTGCCATATTGACAGGTTTACTGTTGCAGGCCCTCCTTTTTCAATTTGGAGGGATTACATCTCTTGGAGTGAACACTTTTAATATGGCATTCCCTGCAATCGCCTGTTTTTATCTGTTCGGATGGTGTATCAAAGGTAATAGAAACAGAGTTTTATTTATATGTGGCTCATTTGCATCAGGTTTTTTAGCTGTTTCATTCTCCGCAATACTTGTCGCTTTATCTCTTTATCTGACAGGTGAAGAATTTTTACCAACGGCTAAACTGATACTTCTCGCCCATATCCCGGTAATGTTGATCGAAGGCGGATTAACAGCAGTATGCGCCCTATTCCTTAAGAGAGTAAAACCGGAACTTTTGGAGGGTGAAGCAAATGCATCTTAATCTTCATATTTTTAACAAAAAATTTATCTTTAATTTTACTGTAATCATACTGTTGATCTTGCCATGTTTCAGCTCTACTGCATTTGCACACAAAGTTATGATATTTGCATGGGTCGATGGAGACACAATACATACCCAAAGCAAATTTAGCGGCGGCAAAAAAGCAATTAATTCAGATATTCTGGTCTATAACAATAACAATAAGTTACTTATGCAAGGTAAAACAAATCAAAAAGGAGAATTCTCCTTTAAAATACCGGCCAGGACAGACCTCAGGATTGTTTTGAATGCTTCCATGGGACATAAGGCGGAGTGGAAAATATCATCTGATGAAATAACAAATGTTCCGGTGTTGATCCAAAAAAAATCCGAACACTCAAGTAATGAATCTGCTGCCGACAGTTTTGAGCATAATCTACCTGACTTACAACAGCTATCTCCTTCTTTGACAAAGGAAGAAATCAAAAATATTATCGAAAAAGCATTAAACAGAAAGCTTGATCCTGTTATCAAAATGTTTGCAGATTTATATACCAGAGAACCGGAAATAAAAGATATAATCGGCGGACTGGGTTATATCTTTGGTCTTGCAGGGGTTGGGTTCTATTTTGCCAATCGGAAAAAAATAAAAAATGATTGAAGAATTATCTTTACAAGATTCCTTTTTAGAACAAATTGACCCGCGTGTTAAGCTTATTATTGTTTTTCTTTTTTCGATTGTGATGGCTGCTTCATACAGATTTGCCACTTTGATTACGGCACTCTTTATCTGCAGTATAATACTGCTTATAGGTAAAGTTCCGCTAAAGGAAATCTTCAAAAGGCTAATTCCGGTTAATACTCTGATTATATTACTATGGTTGATTTTGCCTTTCAGCGTTAAAGGTGATCCCGTTTTTTTAATGGGGCCATTTACCGCTACAAAGGCAGGTGTGATATATACCGCACAAATCAGCATTAAATCGAATGCCATTATACTTATGCTTATAGCTGTTATAGCATCAACACGAATATTTACTATTGGACATGCTTTGCATAAACTGGGCGTCCCCACAAAACTGGTTCAGCTATTTCTTTTTACTTTCCGCTATATTCACGTAATATATAGAGAGTATTTGCGACTTCTAAACGCTATGAAAATTCGCGGATTTGAACCACGTACAAATTTACATACCTATAAAACATTTGCTTATCTTGTTGGTATGCTGCTGGTAAAAAGCTCAGATCGTGCCAAAAGAGTTCATGATGCCATGCTTTGTCGCGGTTTTAACGGACAATTTTACAGTTTAAACAATTTTTCCATAACGAAAAAAGATTTGTTTATTCTTTTCTCAATGATCTCTTTTATTATTTTTCTGGGTGTAATTGAATGGGCATGAATAAGCTGGTAATAAATATCTCGAATATATGCTATTCATATCCGGGCGGAAAAAAAGTTCTCGACAATCTTGATCTTGAATTATTCAAAGGTCAGAAACTGGGACTGGTCGGACCAAACGGAGGGGGCAAAACAACCCTTTTTTATATTATAATGGGTTTACTGAAGCCTTCTTCCGGCAGTATTGAAATTTTTGGCCAACCCGTTGTTAATGAAAAAGATTTCAAAAAAATACGTCAAAAAATCGGATTTCTTTTTCAAGATTCAGATGATCAGTTATTTTCACCAACAGTTTTGGAAGATGTTGCGTTTGGGCCGTTAAATCTGGGTAAAAGTAAAAATGAAGCCATTAAAACAGCCCAAAAAACATTGGAATTCCTGGGACTTTCCGGTTTTGAGGATCGGGTAACCTACAAACTGTCCGGTGGCGAAAAAAGACTTGTGTCCCTGGCCACAGTTCTTGCCATGGAGCCGGAAATTCTGCTTCTTGATGAGCCCACAACTGGTCTTGACGATACTACAAGAACGCGTATCATGGATCTGCTGACGAAACTTCCTATAACCATGATAATAATATCACATGAAATTAACTTTATTGAAAAAACAACAGATTCCATTATTAATCTTAAAAACGGCAAACTTTTGACTGACAAGGAGTTTTATATTCACGAGCATATACACACACATCCCTATGGATCGTATCCGCACAGACATGTAAAGTAGGAGCACAAGATGTTGTGCCCCTATTCTACGGTAGATAAAGCCCTTTTAGGGGTTTAGAAGTACTGGCATTCCCATAAGAGGCCTTACGACTAAAACGGCCACGGCAATAATGATCATCAGAAGAAAACTGGCAGGGATACCGTATGCAAAAAATTCTCATGTTGTAAATTGTTTTGAATCATATGCAATGGCATTGGGTGTAGCTCCCTCTCCGGAACATACCGTAGTGACGGAAAAGTCTCGCATTTCAAGCCGTTGTGCCAGTGTCTCGACAAATTCCTTTTCATCATCGGCAATTAATATTTTAATCTTCATTGAGTTTTATCTCCTGTTTAAATAATGGCAGATTTCCTATCTTCTATCTTATCATATGCCTTTTTCATTGTTTCGGTAATCAGATCAATATCTGCCGGTTTTTGCAAATATGCAAACGCACCTAAATCCAGGCACGTTTTTTTATCCTTTTCAGATCCATGACCTGTAAGAATGATAACTTCAATATCCGGCTTGTTATGTTTAATCTTTTTCAAAACCTCGAAGCCATCTATTCCAGGCATTTTCAAATCAAGAAGAATCACTTCTGTATCTTCCTGGTCGGTAAAATCGAGTGCTTCCTGCCCATTGTAGGCAATTTCACTCGCAAAGCTTCTCATTTTCAAACGTTCCGACAATGTTTGAACAAACTCTTTTTCATCATCTACCAGGAGTATCCGTAAAGGGGGATCAAAATCATAATTGTGTATTAGATTCCCTTCATGGAAATTTTTACCGATTTTTGTTTCTACGGATTGAACTCCGGGAATTTCCTGGACAGTATTGATAATTTTTTGCTGAAATTTGGTCAGCATCAATACTTTTTTATCAATCGTCACGACAACTTTGCCATCGGCGGCATTTACAAGCAGCCCCTTGCCTATTTCACTCAAAGCGACTTCAACATCTACAGTGAGTTTAAAATTTGAAATTTCATTTTTAATCAGCTCTTCATTGAATGAGAGCTTTTTTAAATATTTTAAAATCAGGGACACAGACTCGTCTGAATTAAGCTTGTCTGTAGGAATTACAATATCATAAAGAGATTCATCCCAGGCCTTTTTACCAAAAAGTGAATTTGTTAACAAAAATAAAGATTTATCTGAAGTTTCTATATTTTTTATCACTTCTTTTTCTGACAAGCCAAAATTTTT
Organism: Deltaproteobacteria bacterium; assembly: GCA_021157555.1. GTDB lineage: Bacteria > Desulfobacterota > Desulfobacteria > Desulfobacterales > BuS5 > BuS5. The sequence continues at coordinate 5,717 of JAGGWL010000150.1, forward strand.
CATGCCGTTTTCAATTCGCTGCTTTTTGTTGGCAATGATAAGCACACGCATCACATGAGAGATATTTTTGGGAATCAGTTGACCAAGGTTTCCATAAAAAATACACTGCCCCTGGCCAACAAAATCAGAAATCGTTTTTTTTAGCAATGCCGTACCCTTTTCTTTTTCATGGGTAAAGTCATTAAAGGGAATCTGTTTACTTTCAACAATTTTTTGAAGTCTTGCCAATTTAATATTGTAAACTTGATTGGTCTTTTCAATAATTTCCGCATCAGTGATCAGTTTGCTGTTCAACTTTTCGGAAAGGTTATTAACGATTTCCTCCGCATTGGAATAGAGACCGCTTGTTATGGTTAATACTGACATATTTACCTCCCTATCTTTTTCCATTTATCATAACAAAATCAATTATCTAACTGTTAATGGCAGAAATTCAGTTGTGAAAGAAAATTTAAAAAAATTTAATAAACCAGTTTAAAACATTAAACATAAAACATTTTGAAATGTTTAGGAACAGGTAAGAAAAATGCCGAAAGGCTCTGTTATAATTTCTGCTGTCGCACTGATTTGATTGCAAATTTTAGTTATTTCCGTCCATTTAGAAGAAAGTGAAATTTGCCTAATAGAGCAGTCTGATTCAACATCCTGAGTATTGCATTCAAATTTGATCCCTGCATGGTGGCTGGAGGGAATGAGGATGCTTACTTGAATAACGGTTTTCGGTCCTGAAGCTTCAGCAAGGCATTCGATGCATAAAAATAGCAAATTCTGAAAAAAAAGCGGATCAGTCATAATAGACGGTGATTGATCACAATCTAAAAGCAAAAGATCAATCCCTTTTTGATTGATAATCCTTTGAATCAGAAAGATTAACTTTTTTACGGTGTCATATAAATTAATTTGCGTCAGTGTATGGTCTGCAGTATGTGCAAATTGATTAAGACCTGATGTGAGGCCAACACCTCTGTAAGTCTGTTTTTTTATGCTTTCAATACATTTTTGCAGCCTGTCTCCAGAAATAGACAGGCTTTCACGGTTCATATGAAGAATGTCTTCCATCAAGCCTGCATTTTCTTTTATAATCGCCAGTACATTTTGAAGTTCATGGGTTACAGAAGCCGTCACCTTGCCTGAAAACGCAGCCTTGTCATTAATATTTTCCACGTTAATATTCCTCTATTGATTCATCACTTATAGCTAATTGTATTTTTTTGATCAATTCCTTGATATCAAGGGGTTTCATAAGAAAATCAAACGCACCGATGCGCATTCCCTCCGTTCCTTCTTTGGTCGATCCATGCCCTGTCAACAGAATAACCGGCAAATGTTTGTTTATGGCT
>JAGGWL010000093.1 GCA_021157555.1 Deltaproteobacteria bacterium
GTTTCCATCAGATTGGTTATAGTTCTTGATGTTGCCGGCGTAATTGAATGCTTTACCAGAATCACATGATTTTTATAAATGGTATTGTCTTTCTCATCGACTATTCTGTCTATTATTGTAGGTTCCACCATTTTACCATTATTAATTATTGCGGATGCTATAAGAGCGCCGTGGATTGGCGATATTCTGGTATCCATGTTAAAACCGCACGCAATTTCCGCCCAATTATATGGATCATCGGATATATGCATAAGGCTTTCAGAAATATCAATCTCAAAATCGATTTGGCTATTAAAGCCAAAAGAATCTGCATATTTTTCCAAAGCATCTTTTCCCAAATAAATAGCTCCCAGTTTGCCAAAAACAGGATTAATAGACTGCGCAAATGAATCCTTTAAAGTTATACGATTAGTATATTTATTTGTTCGCTCTTTAAGCTGTGATTTGTATAAGGTATGCTTTCTGCCATTATACTTGAATCCGGATTGCTCCGAAAAACCACACTTTTCAATCGCCGCCGCAGCAGTTATTATTTTAAAGATACTCGCTGCAGGAAACCTGTTACTCAAACAAGGGTTGGCAGATGGATCTGTTTTATCATAACTGGCCATTGTTAAAACCCTGCCTGTTAAAGGATCCATTGTAACAATACCAATATAACGGGAAGTAGATCTTTTCATCTTTTTCAGGATAAATTGCTGCAAGGCAATATCAATAGAGGTGTTTACCCTTAACTCAAGGCCGTTAGAAATAATTTTCAGATTTTTATCTTGTATATTAACAAAATTTTTACCTTTAATCAGGTTCTGAATTTCTTTTTTCACTAAAAATTTTTTGGTATTATTCTTGTTTGTTTTTATATTTGCCACATTCAAGGCAGATTGTGAGCCCCCATTGAGATGTGCCTCTGCATGATCACGATTCAACCCTGAGAACCCGGAAATGATTCCGTATACCAGAAAAAACAGACAAACAGATGCTGCAATGACTTTTATTGTGTTTCTGGAAACCCTGCTTCTCCTGGCTGCCTTTTTAAGATTATCCTGATAATCTCTCCAACTCTTCGTTGGGGGTGCGGTATTTTTTTTTTTGACGTTTTTTTTCACGATATTTTTTGTATATCAATTCTTGGAAACAGACGGACGGATTTTAAAAGTTTTGTTCCCGGCTTAAGGAGTCCCCAAATATTCAATAAAGAGAGATGGTAAAACCTGTTGTCAGATTCCAAATCAGACTCAATGCCAAGATGGCGCTGCATTGTTTCCGCTGTACCTGGCATAACAGGATATATGAGTCCTGATATTATTCTCAGGCCTTCCAGCAGATTATAAATAACAACTTTCAGCTCATTTTTTTGAGATTTTTTCTTTGCCAGTTCCCAGGGGGAGGTAGCATCAATATATTTATTCATCCGGCTGATAAACTCCCATATATTTGCAAGGGCTTTATGAAAGGCAAAGTTTTCCATCTCGCTTTCAAATTTTTCGGCTGTTGTCCGTGCAAAATTTTTCAAATCCTGATGAAATTTTTCATCTATTTCAGGATCAGCTTCAGGAACTATTCCGTCAAAATACTTATGCGCCATGGATATAACCCTTGAAAAGAGATTTCCAAGATCATTTGCAAGATCGGAATTAATCCGATGAACCAAAGCATCTTCTGAAAAATTTGAGTCAAGTCCAAAAACCATATCACGCATTAAAAAAAACCTGAAAGCATCAAGCCCGTATTTTTCCTTTATTTGAAGAGGATCAACAACATTTCCTATGCTTTTGGACATTTTATTCTTATCAATATTCCAGTATCCGTGTACATTAAGATGCTTATATATCTCAATTCCTGCAGCCTTAAGCATAATCGGCCAGTAAATACCATGTGGTTTTAATATATCTTTTGCAACTACATGCTGCGCAAAAGGCCAGAATTTTTTAAAAAGATCCCCATCAGGATAACCCAAAGCAGAGATATAATTTAATAAGGCATCAAACCAGACATATGTAACGTAATTATTATTAAACGGAAGTCTGATACCCCATTTCAACCGTGTTGTTGGTCTGGATATACATAGATCTTCAAGTGGCTCTTTTAGGAATGCAAGAACTTCGTTCCTATATCGTTGCGGACGTATAAAATCAGGATTGCTCTTTATATGATCTATGAGCCAATTCTGGTACCGGCTCATCTTGAAAAAATAGTTAGCCTCCTTGATAAGTTCAGGCTCTGTATTGTGATCAGGGCATTTGCCGTCCACAAGTTCACGTTCAGTATAGAATTGTTCACATCCAAAGCAATATAAACCTTCATATTCATGAAAATAAATATCCCCTGCATCATAAATTTTTTGCAGAATTTGTTCAACCAGAGCAATATGCGATTTATCTGTTGTTCTGATAAAATAATCATTACTGATATTAAGTTCAGGCCAAAGATTTCTGAAAAGGCCGCTAATATTATCCACATAAGCACGAACACTTAAATTCTCTTCTTTTGCCGCGCGTTCTATCTTGTCTCCGTGTTCATCCGTACCGGTAAGAAAAAAGGTCTCTTTTCCGCACATTGAATTAAAACGACATGCTACATCCGCAGCAATTGTTGTATAGGCATGGCCCAGATGCGGTCGTGCATTCACATAATAGATAGGTGTTGTTATATAAAACTGTCCGCTCATTATTTCGTCCCCGTTTCTAATTATTCCTCTTTAATATCCTTTAAGGCATATTCTATAATATTATCCTTATCTATCCGTACAGTCAACCGGTCACATATTACGTTATGCCGTATTACCTTACCTTTACCATCAGGGGTTATAACCTTTTTACCTATAGCCGGAAATTTTTTTCTAAGCTGCATGTAGGTATCATTCTCAAAAGTAAGACAGCACATCAGTCTTCCGCACTGGCCTGAAATTTTTGTAGGGTTTAATGAAAGAGACTGCTCCTTTGCCATACGTATGGAAACAGGAACAAATTTATCCATAAATGCCGAGCAGCAGATTTCACGTCCACACCTTCCAAGCCCGCCGCACATCTTCGCCTGGTTTCGTATTCCAACCTGGCGCATGGATATCTTTACGTGAAACTTTTTACTCAGCATCTTGACCAGTTTTCGAAAATCTACCCTGCCTTCCGCAGTAAAAAAAAAAATAAGTTTACTTTCATCAAAAGTCGTTTCTACGGAAAAAAGACTCATTTTAAACTCTAAGCTTTCTATTGACTTGATGCAATAATCAAAAGCCTGCTTTTCAAAATCAAGGTTTCTTTCTCTTTGTTCAAAATCCTCTTCACTTGCAAGCCTGAATACCTTTTTTAGAGGTTTATCAAACGATTTTTCATCATAAATCGACGGAATAACGGCTACATATCCAAAACCAAGACCTTGCTCTGTCTCAACAATCACATGATCGCCGCCATTCAATACAAAAGCTCCGCTGTCAAAGTTATAAACCTTTCCAGCCGGTTTAAATTTAATTCCCACCATCTTGTTCATTTCTCAAGCTCCGACAAGTCTCAATATCAGTATGTCCAGTGTTATTTTTGGATTTGCATTGGCCAGAATATTTTTTTGTGCCCTATGAATCGCCTTAATCTTTGAAATCAAAGATTTTACCGAAACTTTTTTGGAAACATATTTGATGTTTTCTATCATATCAATATTAATAACCTTGTCAGGAGAATATTTATATATAGCAATATCCCTAAGCCAGGTTTCAATCATCTCCAAAGACTCAAAAA
>JAGGWL010000144.1 GCA_021157555.1 Deltaproteobacteria bacterium
ATACAAATATGTAGTTATTATAAGTTACGCCAAGCTCTATAGCAATTTTATACCATAATTATTTCAGATAGTTATAATAAAAATACTTTTGTCAATATATGGCACAGTGCTTGCTCTATTATGATTGTAATTATGATTATAATTATTCCATGGAAAAAATTTCGACTAATTTTAAAGGAGAGGGAAAAGTGAAAAAAATTGAAGCTATTATCAAGCCTTTCAAACTGGATGAGGTAAAAGATGCTTTAAATGAGATTGGCGTTACCGGAATGACAATCAGCGAGGTAAAAGGCTTTGGCCGCCAGCGCGGTCATACTGAAATTTATCGGGGAGCTGAATATCAGGTTGATTTTATACCAAAAATCAAACTGGAAATTATAGTTGAAGCTGAACTTGTCGATAAAGTTGTCGATCTCATAGCCAAACAAGCGAATACTGGAAAAATTGGAGACGGAAAAGTATTCGTTCTGCCGGTTGATGGAGTGACCCGCATAAGAACAGGAGAGACTGGTAAAGAGGCTATTTAATCGAAGCATTAAGGAGAAAAAAATAATCATGAAAAAATTTATTCTGTCATTAGGTTTTGTATTAACAATGTTTGGTGTTGCTTTTGCTGAAGATAAGGCACCTACAGTAATGAGTAACAAAGAGGCGATAGATCTGGTCCAGACCCATGCAAATTATATATGGACATTACTTGCAGCGGTATTGGTCTTTTTTATGCAGGCAGGTTTTGCTTTAGTTGAAACCGGCTTTACACGGGCAAAAAATGCCATCAATATATTAATGAAAAATCTGATGGATTTTTCAATGGGTTCCATTGCTTTTTGGGCGCTCGGTTTCGGTCTGATGTTCGGAGCAACAAGCACAGGCTGGTTTGGAACAACCGGTTTCTTTTTAAGTGATTTCAAGGTCGGGGGCGATCCCTGGGTGCTGGCATTCTGGATGTTTCAGGTAGTTTTTGCGGCAACAGCAGCAACTATAGTGTCCGGCGCCATGGCCGAAAGAACCAAATTTACGGGGTACCTGATATACAGTATATTTATCAGCGGATTGATTTACCCTATTTTCGGAAACTGGGCGTGGGGAAGTCTTTTTAATGGCAACGGATGGCTGGAAGGACTTGGTTTTATTGATTTTGCCGGTTCAACAGTTGTACATTCTGTAGGCGGCTGGTGTGCACTGGCAGGAGCCATAGTACTTGGCCCCAGAATTGGAAAATTCACCGAAGACGGAAGAGTAAAACCAATCCTGGGTCATAACATACCTCTCGCTGGGCTCGGCGTATTTATTCTCTGGGTCGGATGGTTCGGATTTAATCCCGGTTCAACAACAACTGCAGACAAGAGTATTGCCATGATTTTTGTCAATACCAATCTTGCTGCTGCAGCCGGAGCAATTCTGGCAATGATTACATCATGGATAAAATTCGGTAAGCCTGAGGTAAGCATGAGCCTTAACGGAGCTTTGGCAGGCCTGGTTGCAATAACAGCCGGATGTGCAAACGTAACTCCTGGTTCTTCTATTATAATCGGGGCTGTGGCAGGAGTTATAGTAGTTTTTGCAGTACTCTTTTTTGATAAAATCAAAGTAGACGATCCTGTAGGCGCTATATCTGTGCATGGTGTTAACGGCGCATGGGGAACATTGGCAGCCGGACTTTTCAATATAGAAGGTATGACCGCCAAGATAATAGGAGTTCAGGTATTGGGAATTGTTTCTTGCTTTATTTGGACTTTTGTCATGGCCTTTATTCTTTTTAAAATAATTGACGCTACTATGGGGCTAAGAGTTTCCCCTGAAGAAGAAGCAGAAGGTCTTGATTCATCAGAACACGGCGGTAATGCTTATCCTGACTTTACGATTTCGACTTATGCACAAAAATAGGAAGACAGAAAGCTATCTTTTGGGCTTGGCTCTAATTTCGACCAAACACTGAGCTATAATAAAATTTAAAAACCTCTGAAACTCGCTGCGCTCAAACAGCCAGAGGTTTTCAAATTTCACCATAACTCAGTCCTGACATCTAATGGTCGGCGTTATAACCAAGCCCTATCTTTTTAATTTATAATAATAAAAGGAGCATGAAACAAATGCAATTTCGAGTGTGTAAACTGGCTACAATTATAATATTAATAGTAATATTTACAGGTAATAGTTATCTATGGGCACAGGAAGAAGAGGAAAAGGGACTGATCAGCGCCATGTCGAACATGGAGGAAAAACCGACTGCATCAGCAGATGTCAGCGTATTGACTAAATATGTATGGAGAGGTTATGAATTAAGTGATGACAGCATCGTTCTTCAGCCATCCATGACAATATCGTATAAAGATTTCAGCATGAACTTGTGGGGCAATCTGGATACTGATATTGATGAAGCACACGGCGCGAATGATAATTTGAGCCAGTTCAATGAAACCGACTGGACTCTCTCTTATGCCAAAAGCTTCGGGCCGCTTAGTCTGGAAGGTGGTTATATTTATTACGGACTTGATGGAATTGATGATTCCGAGGAATTGTACCTCAGCATCGGATTTGATACTATACTGTCACCCACTTTGACAGCATATCGTGAAATTGCCCATCTCCCCGGGTGGTATTTTTCTTTTGATCTTTCACATTCTTTTGAACTGCCCAGGGATATCACTCTGGATATAGGCGGATCAGTAGGATATTATTATTCTGATGACAGCGATTTTGTGGAAATTAAAGATCACGGCCAGATAGCAACTTCAACAAAATATCAAAATTTTCATAATGCGTTGCTTTCAGTTGCCTTGAACATACCAATCAATTCCTTTTGTTCGGTCACTCCGATGCTGGCATATTCTTTTCCTCTGACCAATGATGCAGAGAACCAAATAGAGGCTACCAACGGCTTTAGTGATGACTCTGATTATACTTTTGG
>JAGGWL010000376.1 GCA_021157555.1 Deltaproteobacteria bacterium
CCACAGTTTCCAGCATGATTGGGGGCATCTTTTGGAAAACTTTGTCTTTCTGGAGCTGCGCCGGGCTGATTATACGATTGAGTATTACAGGACAAACAGCGGAAAAGAGGTGGATTTTCTGGCAACCGACAGCCATGGTGAGGAATCGCTGATCCAGGTGACTGCTCAAATGGATGACCCTGACACCAGGCAGCGCGAGTTAAATGCCCTTTTTGAGGCCATGCGGGAACGTGGGAAAAGAGAGGCTATTGTGATCACACTGCACCATGAAGAACACTTGAAGAACGAATCGGGGCATATTCACATTATGCCGGCCTGGCTGTGGGCATTAAAATAGGGACACTCCCCTATTTTTAATCAAAAGCAGGAAAGCAGGGGAATAGAAGAAAAATAGGGGAGTGTCCCTATTTTCCCCCACTGTCTGGGACAGACGTCGGAAGACAGAGGTCAGAGGTAAAATCTTTGACGTTTTTAATAAGTATTTTTTTGTCTGCATTTATACTTTCAAAAAGTTTTTTCTGTTTGTCGATGAGTTCTGAATTATATTTTGCCTCTATTAATATTTTGTCTTTTGTTAAAAAATCTATTTCAATTTTGTTTTTGTAAATATAGCATGGGTTTTTATGCTTAATTTTAAGATAAACAAGGTTTTCAAACACGGCGCCTTTATCTCTAAATCCTGTATATATGTTTTTTATGCCTATATCTCCCGCATATATTTTTTTTGGAGATTTGAGTCTTTCATTCAATTTACCGCATCTTTCAACAGGATGAATAAGATAGGTGTCTTCAAAATAGCTTAAATACCTTCTGGCTGTGTCAACTCCAATGCCAAGAATTTTTGAAATCTTATTAAGACTTACCTGTTTTCCCGCCCTTTCCATCAAAAGCCTGAAATAATCTCTTATGATTTTTTTATCTCTTATACCATGAGCCGCAATGATGTCCTTATAAATAATATCGTCTAAAAGTTCAACGAGGTAGGCAATATCCCCGGTTAAAACGTATTCAGGAATTCCTCCTGTCTGCATATAATCATGGAAATAACGGTCTAAAAGATGGCTGTCTGCCTTGCTCAAATTGATTTCTTTAAAAAGCAGATATTCTTCGAATGCAAGGGGCAGGATTTCAATGATCTTTTCTCTTCCCGTCAAATATGCTTTCTTGTCTTTTAGTATAGAAGAAGCAGACGAAGAGGCATATATTTTGACATTGCCCAGGTCGTATAAATTTTTCAGTTCCTGCTGAAAATTTTCTTTGTAAGTAATCTCGTCAAGAAACAGGAATATCTGTTCTGAAAACGAAAGCTTATGTATCTTTCTGTATTCATCAATGATTTCCATTATTGAGTAGTGTTCAAGGCCATAAGTGTCAAGGCTGATATAAAAAATACGTTTTGGTTCGATATCGTGATTTTTAATCAACCTCTCTATGAAAAGCTTCATAAGGGTTGTTTTGCCGATTCTTCGGAGGCCTGTGAGAATTGCAATATCTTTTCTTTTCATGGATTGTTCCATCTGCAACAGGTAGGTTTTTCTTTCGACAAAATTGTAAGATATCTCTTCATCCCACCACGGATTAAACCTGAAAAATAATTGCTCCATTTATACTACCTCGTAGAATAAGATTGGCATGTTTTGTACTATGCTATAGTATAGTTTGTCAAGGGAAAAGAGAGGGGGCCCTCTGTCATTTCGAATCCCGATTTATCGGGATGGAGGAAAATGGAAAATGGAAAATAGGGACACTCCCCTATTTTTAACCAAAAGCAGGAAAACAAGGGAATAGAAGGAAAATAGGGGAGTGTCCCTATTTTCCGTGCTTCTTCGGAATGACAAGGAAGGGAAGAGTCAGGGAGAGGTCGGCCAGCCAGTTGTGTGCTGATCGTATTTCTGTTCCGTCCGGATAGGTTTTCTCCCTGTCAAGCTTTTTGACGATCTGTACTTTTTTTGCCCCGGGAAAGCGCTTGCCAAAAATCGAAAAATTCCTGCTTGGAGCGCTGTCCGCCCATTTTACCTCTATCATCAAAAAGGGCGCTTCATTTCTGGTGATAAAAAAATCAATTTCTCTGCTGTCTTTTGTTTTGAGGTAATAGATCTGTGCCTGTTCCCCATAACAATCCTCGATATAATGGATTTCTTTTAATAGGGCGCAGGCGGTCAGGTTTTCCAACTTTGTGCCTGAATCTCCGATAACCTGCCCTGTATCGTAAAAATAATATTTGGGCGCTTTAAGAATGGAGCGGGCGATATTTCCGTGAAATGGTCCGACCCTGAAGATGACGTACATGTTTTCAAGTATTGTCAGCCATCTTTTTATTGTTTTGTCGGAACACTGGAGATCCTGCGCCAGGGAACTGTATGAGACAGGGCTGCCGACTCTTTTGCGTAATAATTGGATAAGGGTTTCAATAGATGTAATCTGCCGGACATTTTCAAGATCGATCATGTCCTGTTTAATAATTATGTCCATGTGAGATCGTTTCCATCGGTTATAAAATCTTGTGCTTCCTTCCAGATAGGGTTCCGGGAAACCGCCTGTGTTAAGCAGACGATCCAGGACAGCTTGAAGATTATCAGGGTTATTTATTTTTTTGATTTCCTTCAGGTCAAGAGGATGCAGTCGGAACTGAAAGAAGCGTCCGGCAAGAGAATCGCCGACCTTTTTGTATGTATCCAGTTTGGCGCTGCCTGTGACGATTATCCGGGGCTGGACGCCTTCAGTATCATAAA
>JAGGWL010000180.1 GCA_021157555.1 Deltaproteobacteria bacterium
ATCCAATTCTATCTTTTGGTCAATTATCTGGTCATCAAAAAAAATAATATCAAGGTCAAGAACTCTTGGCCCGAATCTGACAGCATCCTTTGTTCGTCCTGCTTCAGACTCGATTCTTTTGATCTCCGTTAAAAGTTCCAATGGCTTGAGCGGAGTACTTATTTTGATGGCACAGTTAACAAACCAGTCCTGATCTGTATAATCGACCGGCTCTGTTTTGTAAAATTTAGATTCTTTAAGAAGTACGGCACTTTTCATTCGGATAAAAGCTGAAATGCCTTTTCTGCAGTTTTCTGCCTTATCGCCAATATTGGAACCTGCTGAAATTAAAACTATATGGTCTTTCACCTAAAAACCTGTCTCTTTTATTCTCTTTAAAACTTCTTTAATTTTTTCAGCATTAACAGTAAGCGCCATACGTACATATCCTTCGCCGGCAGCCCCGAACCCGTTCCCTGGCGTTACCACAACTCCCGCTTTTGTCAGTAAATGACTTGCAAATGCAGCAGAAGTATATCCATCAGGAACATCTATCCAAACATAAAAAGTAGCTTTCGGTTTTTTAGGCGCAAGTCCAAGTTCCTTCAGGCCCTCAACCAATAAATCACGACGTTCAGTATAAATTTTGTTCATTTCATCAATACAGGTCTGGTCGCCCTCAAGGGCTGCGATCCCTGCAAGCTGCACGGCCTGAAAAGCTCCGGAATCTATGTTGCTCTTGACCTGGCCCAAGGCCTGGATTACTTCAGCCCTGCCGACTGCAAAACCTATCCGCCAACCGGTCATGTTATATGTTTTTGAAAGAGAATGGAATTCAATGCCTACTTCCATGGCGCCATCTGCTTCAAGAAAACTTATCGGCTTATATCCATCAAAAGCCATCTCTGTATAGGCCGCATCATGGCAAACTATTATCTCATGCTTTTTTGCGTAAGATACCAGCTTGTTGAAAAAATTCATGTCCGCAACAGCAGATGTCGGGTTATTAGGATAATTTATAAACATCAGCTTTGCTTTTTGGGCAATATCCTCGGGTACAGCATCCAAATCAGGCAAATAATCATTCTCTTTGAGAAGATTCATAAAGCAGACATCGCCTCCTGCAAACTTGACGCCTATTTCATAAACAGGATATCCTGGATTGGGAACCAGTGCCATATCACCCGGGTTGATAAAGGCAAGCGGTATATGGGCTATCCCCTCTTTTGACCCGATTAGTGTAACAACCTCTTGTGATGGATTCAGAGTTATATTAAACCGTTTTTTATACCATCCTGCAACAGCCTTGTTAAAAGCATCCATGCCGGTATAGGAAGGGTACTGATGATTGGCAGGGTCATTCGCGGCTTTTTCCAGCGCTCTTATTATGTGGGGTGGAGTCGGCATGTCCGGATCTCCCACTCCCAGGTCTATTATATCGATACCCCGTGCCCGTGCTTCATCTTTTTGCCTGTCAATTTCCTTAAATAAATACGGAGGCAGGCTTTTCAATCTTTCTGCTTTTTCAATTTTCATCTTACGTTATTACTCCTGAACTTTCCAGGCATCTTCCATAAGTTCGCCTTTGTATATTATGCGCGCGTCGCCTTCAAGGAAGATATCCGTAAATTTGTCTGCTGTTTTTTTAAAATGAATTACAAGAATACCACCGCTTTTTGTTTTAACCCTTACAGGAGATTCCATTCCCTTAATACCGGCCATTACGAGCGCAGCCGCAATAGAACCGGTGCCGCAGGCAAGAGTCTCATCTTCAACGCCTCTTTCGTAGGTTCTGATTCCAATCAAATCCATATCAAGCCGGACTACAAAATTAACATTGGTTCCCGCCGGAGCATACTCTTTGTGGAATCTTATCTCTTTTCCCGTTTTAATAATATCAACATCATCAATGTTCTCTTTAATTATAACAACATGGGGAACTCCGGTATTGATACTGCTCAGGTTTAAATGGCCGCCTGACAGAGCGAGTGCATAGTCGATTCTCGCATCAAAAGGGTCAGGCATGCCGATCTTGACAGTATCCTGATTTACGATTGCGGTCACCCGGCCGGCAATAGTCTCAAAGGCCATTTTTTTGCCTGCGATATTATTTAAAAAAGCAAACCGTGCCGCGCATCGTGCTCCATTTCCGCACATCTCCGCAACACTGCCGTCTGAATTATAAAAGCGCCATTTAAAATCAGCAGTATCAGTATCCTCTATCAGGATTAAACCATCTGCGCCTACAGACATTTTGCGGCGGCAAACTTTTTTTATAAATTCCGGAAAATTATTTTCTTCAATAATATTTTTTCTATTGTCAATAATTATAAAATCATTACCGCTGCCACTCAGTTTTACAAAATTTATTTTTTCCATATATAATACCATATTCCTTATCAGGCAATATTTTTTTGTATTTTATCTATATCTTCCTATATCATCCTCCCAACCAATTTCTCCGAACAAAGCAACTTACTATAATTTTTTACCAGCGGCTTCATAAAAATCATCTTTGGACTACTGGTATATTCTTTTCCCTTGCGAGCAAGACCTTTTCCGGTTGTCATGCCAAGGTATTCCCAATTGGATGCTTTATAGCAAGTGCCTTGATAACGGTCAGGATCTACGAAAGTCTCCATTAATACAGGAGAATACCCCCAACGCTCTTGCCAATGTCCGCTTATTTGCCGGTTTACCTGCCCCAATACATAACTTGCAAGATTGTCAACCTGCACCCATGGAAAAATTAAAAACCGTGAATTATTAATAACCCAGGCCAGATTATTCAAACGCTGGTTTTTTGTCCAGCCAATCCAATACTCTCTTGATCCTATTGATTTTGACGCACCCGCAAATAAAATACAACCTAATCTGCCGAGCTTGCTTTGAATAAAATATCGCATAGTACATCCAAAGGGCTGATGGTAACCCAGATAATGATATCGTGATACATATTCTTTCCATAAAGGTGCAATATCTTTATCTGTTGCAATCTCCAGCGTTACCGGAGATATATCTTTGAGTTTACAGGTTATTATATCCTGGGGATCTGTTCTCTCTGTGTATTGTATTTTTTTACTTAGATACTTGCCCCTTATTTTTTTTTCAGGAAGTTCTAAAATACCTTGAGATTCCAGTTTTTCCAATAACGTGACAGTGGCATCTACCTTGTTGGTTCCTGACGCGCTATACCATTGCAGATTCTCCGCTATTGTTTCCATCAACTCATTACGGCTTATGTGTGGAAACAG
>JAGGWL010000031.1 GCA_021157555.1 Deltaproteobacteria bacterium
ATACTTTTTGCTATTATCTGCCGCATTATCTGGTTAGTGCCTGCAAATATCTCCATAACCTTTACATCACGCCATGCCCTTTCAATGGGGCAGCTTTCCAGCGAAGCGTCCAGGCCATAAATATCAAGGCACTGATCGGCTATTCTGTGTCCCATTTCCGATGCCCAATATTTCATCATTGATGTTTCTATATTAATATTTTTATGAGCGATATGGTCTACTATCAGGGAATAAAGAAATGTTTTTCCCATTTTAATATCAGTAGCCATTTCCGCCATTTTAAACTGAGCAGCCTGGCCAAGCTTTTTATTTTTGCAATATTCAAGAGTGGTCTCAAACACATATTCACCGCATGCAAAAGATGCAACAGAACATATCAGCCGCTCCTGTTGTAATTTATTCATGAGAAGATAAAAACCTTCCCCTTTTTTACCAAGCATATTGCTTTTGGGAACCCTGCATTTTGTAAAAAAGAGTTCAGACGTATCCTGACTGTGAAAACCCATTTTTTCCAGATTCTGTCCTTTTTCAAATCCTGGGGTACCCTCTTCTACAACATAAAGAGAAACTGCTTTGTGAGGATTTTTTTCTTCGGGATCTTTTACGGCAAGAACGACTACACCGCAATTAATTCCGTTTGAAATAAAAATTTTTGCACCGTCAATGATAACAGAATCACCGTCGTCAACTGCTGTGGCTTCCATTGAAACAAGATCACTTCCTGCGTTTGGTTCGGTCATTGCAACTGCTGCAATAATATCTCCGGAAACGCAGCCAGGCAGACATCTATCTTTTAGTTCTTCTGTTCCATAAGCTGAAATATACGGAACAACAATATCGTTGTGAAGAAATGCCATAACTCCATAATGATTAGTCCTGGCCACTTCTTCAGCTCCAATAAGGGAATAAACAAAATCTCCACCCATACCGCCATATTTTTTCGGAATATCGGTACATAAAAAGCCCTGCTGCCCCATCTTTTTCCATATAGATCTGGGAACTATTCCATCTGCTTCCCATTGTTCAACGTAAGGGATAACTTCTTGAGCCAGAAAATCCCTTAATCGACGTCTAAAATCTTTATGCTCTTCAGTAAAATGTATAATTTCCATTAACAACTCCTATTTTTTCTCTACAACAACTGCCCCTGATGAAATTAATCCCTCGACCTCATCATTCGTATATCCTAATTCAGCCATAATATCCCTGCTATGTTGTCCCATGATAGGAGATGAAAAACGTAATTCCGGAAATTTCCCATCTCTGTTGATCGGATTTTTGACAAACTTTATCTTTCCACAGGTGGGATGGTCATCTTCTCCAATGCACCCACGCTCTATAGCCTGCGGTTCTGCAATAGCCTGTTGAATATTATTTACAGGTGAACAGGGAATTCCGGCTTTTCGCAAACGGTTTATAATATCCGCTGCCTTTAATTTTTTCATGCTATCCTGTACCAACCCGTCAAGTTCATCACGCTTTGCAACTCTGTCGGATGCATTTTTAAAGTCTTCTCTCTCATAAAGATCCATAAGATCAAATTCTTTACAAAATTTTTCCCAAAACTTATTAGTGGAAACGCCTATAAAAACACATTGATCTTCAGCTTCATAGACCTTGTAAGGACAAAAAGGGAAAAAACCGGAACCGAATCTTTGCGGAACTTCTCCTGTCATGGAATTGTAGGCCGCCTGCGCTGACATCCAAGAAAGAGCTGTTTCCATAAGCGAAAGTTCAATCCTTTGTCCCTTCCCTGTTTTTTCTCTGTCCATCAAAGCAAGCAGGATTCCCATTGCCAAATACATTCCGGACCCCATATCTATTATTGACGGGCCTATGCGTACCGGAAGTCTGCCAGCTTCGCCGGTATTGTCCATTATTCCTGATATTGCCTGAGCTACGACGTCATACCCCCCAAGTTTACTGCAAGACCCGGTTTGTCCGTACCCGGAAAGGGAACAATAAATAATTCGCGGGTTGTATTTCTTAACCTCTTCATACCCAAATCCAAGCCTATCGAAGGCCCCGGGGGTAAAATTTTCGATCAAAACATCTGCTTTTTCGACAATTTTTCGTGCTACAGCTTTACCTTCATCCAGTTTGAGATTTAAAGAAATTGTTCTTTTGTTTCGATGAACAACTGCGGCATAAGCCCCTTTCATCAAAGTCCTAAAAACGTCCCCTTGCGGATTTTCTATCTTTATTATGTCAGCGCCCTGATCGCCAAGAAGCATGCTTCCATAAGGGGCGGATAATGCGTGGCTAAAATCCGCAACAGATATACCCTTTAGCGTTAATTTTTGTTCTTCACCCATTAACTTCCTCCTTTAAAAAAATCTCTTTAAATAATCTTCCTTAAGCAAAATAGTTGATTATCCCAAAAAAAATATGTATTGTCAACATTTCTGGTTCATCCATGAAATATTTTTTTATCAGAAGTATATTTATCTTTAGTCTTCTTGCCTCTTATTTTTTTAAGCATTACCCGAATTTTTTCCTTTTTTCCTTTCTCCTTTATATAATCCAATGCTTTTTGCAGATGAAAAATGGCATTTTTTTTATCTCTTTTTTCTTTATAATAGATACCAAGATAATAATGAGCATCACCGAAATTGTTTTGCTCTCCGCAGGTCTTACCTAAAAAATATAATACCTGCTTCCTGTTTTCCGTTTTATCTGCAATAAGTTTTTTAAATATTAAGGCTGCCTCTTCATAATTACCCAGCCCCATACTGGTTCGGCCAAGAAAAAAAAGCGTTTCTGCATCAGCCGGAGCAATACTCAGCGCCCCTTTTAATGTATTCAAGGCTTCTTCGTAATCACCATTCAAAAAATATATTCTACCAAGATCTTTCAAGAGATTAGGCTCAAAAACATTCTTGCCCAATGCTTTTTTTAGATACAAAATAGCCTCAT
>JAGGWL010000008.1 GCA_021157555.1 Deltaproteobacteria bacterium
ATTTTTTTGGAATAATTGCTGTTTCAATACCATGATGAGCAAATTCATCGGCTATTGATTCCGCAAGCCCGGTTCCGCTGTTGGTAATATAAATTTTTCTTCCATCAGGTATGGATATATTTATTTTTTTTACAAGGCTTTGTTCAACAATTGAGACTACTCTTTTTTCGACATTATTATTTATAGTTGCATCCAGGCCCGAAGAGTTCCATGATTTCGAGATGAGCGTAGCAGAATCCTTTTTATCAGGAATATTATCTGAATTGTTTTTAGGTAAATTATCTGGTGGTAAATTATCAGACGGGTCGTCATGTTGAGCCCCTTTCGCCAGGTAATCGACGATCTGTCCCAGAGTCTTTAATCCAGCCATATCGTCAGGAGATACGGCAGGCAGATCAGGGAGCTTTTCTTCCAGAGTGGAGAATATTTCTACCCGTTTGATAGAATCTATTCCCAGATCTGATTCAATATCCATATCCATGCCCAGCATCTCTGAAGGATAGCCCGTTAGTTCAGCCACCACACCAAGGAGATGCTTTTCAATCTCCAGATCTTTCAACGGTTTTGCAGCTTTTTGATCGTCAAGGTTTTCATCTTGCTGACTTACAACAGCAGGAGTAATAGATGCCGGTTTATTTTCCTGATATGTTTTCTGATTCTCTTTTTTTTCAACAAAGTTTACAGGATTTAAGTAATAACTTTCGGCACCGGTTGATACTTCGGCAAGATGGTTTGTACTCTCCATCATTTTTTGCAGTGTTCGGCTTGCTTCAGCCTGGGTTTCTAGAAATTTTTCATGAGTTTCAGCGGTTTTAAGTTGTAATGCCTGCATGGCCTTAAGGCCTTCCTGAACAACCAGCAGCGCCTCCGGGATTGCACCGATTTTCACCCTGTTATCATTGCTATTATTCGTAATATTTTTTTTCACAATACTTCCACCTTTGGAACCTGCATCCGCTGGAGGCATAGTAACCCTGGTTTTATTGAGAGTCGTATCAATTTTATTTGTTTGCTGTTTTTTATTGGAAACGGTATTTCTTTTATTATTTTTCGGACTATTTGTTTTGTTTTGAACTTTATTCTTAATCTGGTCTTTATGCTCAATATAGTTGGCTCCTGTCAACGGTATATTCATTAAATGTTTTTTCTTTGGGATTGAAGCATGTTCCCATTTTGTCAATTCCAGCTCTATTCCTGAAGATGCAAGTTTACAGAGAGCACACGCGAGATCGGCAATTCCCGATTTTTTTCCGGATGAGATATCGAGTGCAATGGCATTAATATCCCGGCCTTCAAGGATAGATTTAACCAGGCCGGTAAGTACTGCTTTAGGCCCGATTTCTATAAAAGTACGAATGCCGTCATTGTACATATTTCTAATATTGCTTATAAAATCTATCGGTAATCCTGGATGACGGCCTAATATTTTTTTTGCTTTTTGGAAATCTGCCGGATAAGGAAGACCGGTTGTGTTGGAATATACCGGTATATCTCCAGATTTCATATTGATATCATTAACAATTTTTAAAAAAGGCTCAACAGCATCCGCAACCAATACGCTGTGAAAAGCATTGGAAACATCAAGCTTTACCGCTCTATACCCCTTTTTTTTGAATATTTTGTTAATATCATCTATAGCTGCTGTTGTTCCGGACAATACCCCCTGATTTATACTATTTTTATTTGCCAGAACAAGATCAGGATTATCCTTGATTAATTCTTCAAGTTCTTCCAGCGGTGCTTGAACTGCCAGCATTGCTCCGCTATCCCTGCCTTTGTTTTTACCGGCTTTTGCCATTAGGGCGCCCCTTGCGGCAGCAAGAGAAAAAAAAGTTTTGATATCAATCCGGCCGGCTGCCATCAGAGCCGTCAACTCTCCGAAGCTGTGGCCGACTGCAGCGTCAGGCTTTAAACCAAAATATTGCAGCGACCGAAGCATGGCAAGGCTTACAGCACCTATGGCCGGCTGTGCAATATCGGTTTTTGCGAGAATTTTGCTATACTTTTTTTCTTTATAATCAACTGTTGAATTAAAAGGATATATAAAATCACTTATTCTCTCTTTTTTATCAAATGCTTTGTCAGCAGAATCAAGAGCATCAATTGCACAGGGGAATGTGCAAACAATATCTATCCCCATTCCGGGATATTGACTCCCCTGTCCCGGGAAGAGGAACCCTGTGCCGCCCTTGTTCTTGCCGCTGCCGTAAAAAATATTTTTAAAATTCCAGGAGTCATGGTTTATCCAGGACTGCAAATGTGCTTTAGCTGTCTCAATCCGGTTAAATATCATCGGAAGATAATCATCAGAATCGACAGGCCTTTCCAGCACAATTAAAAGACGATGATCTGATTTTCCTGAAAAATTATCCCTGCTTTTTGCCGTTTTTATCATTATATCAGCAGTGGTTGATTCCTTATCAAAAGAATTTTTAAAATCATCCAGCAGATCAATCAGGTTTTCAATGGAAGCAGCGGATAACGCTAATATATCAACGGAACCGTCCCATGTAACAAGATCCTTTTCTTTTTTGTACTCTTCAAGCACCAGATGAAAGTTGCTGCCTCCAAATCCAAAAGCACTGACTCCACTTCTTCTGGGATGATTCTTGTTAGGCAGCCAGGGCCTTTTGCATTTATTCAGGTAAAAAGGCGTACTGTCAAAATCAAGCTCGGGATCAGGTTCATCCGCTTTTAAAGTGGGAGGCAGCACCTTGCTGTAAATAGCCATGGCTGCCTTGATTATTCCCGCTGCTCCTGAAGCAGCCTTGGTATGCCCTATCATTGATTTTACTGAACCTAACGCACACTTGTAACCATTGCCGGATGATGCCGGAAACATGCTGGAAAGAGATTTAAACTCAACAGCATCTCCCACCCTGGTTCCGGTTCCATGGGCTTCTATAAGTTCAATTGAGTCCGGTTTTATTCCGGCTATTTCATAAGCTCTGGTCAAAGCCTTAACCTGACCTTCCGGCCTGGGAGCATAAATGCTTTGAGATCTGCCGTCGCTTGATGATCCAATAGATTTTATAAGAGCATATATTCTGTTATTATCTCTTTCCGCATCTTCAAGTCTCTTTAACATAAGCATGCCTATTCCTTCTCCAAGAACAGTTCCGTCAGCATGTTTGGAAAAAGGTTTGGCATCTCCGGTAGATGATAATGTCATGGTTTTGGAAAAACACATATGCATAAATATATCGTTTAATGTGTCTACGCCGCCGGTCACAGCCATATCACTCCGGCCGGACAGAAGCTCCATAACAGCAAGATTAACGGCGCCCATTGAACTTGCGCAGGCAGCATCGACAACGCAGTTAGTTCCGCCAAGATCCAGTCTGTTGCAAATCCTGCCAGCCACAACATTCCCTAAAAGACCGGGGAAAGAATTCTCCTGCCATGAGATGTAAGATTCCGAAATTCGGTTAATTATTTCCTCAGCCTTTGTGCCGGAAATTCCTGAATCTTTCAAAGCCGCGCGCCATTTCGGAAATCCAAGCCGCGCTCCGAGAGGTATGACAATTTCCTGGGTACCTGTAACGCCAAGAATTACACTTGTTTTATCCCTGTTAAAGTCTGTTCCGTCACCATAACCGGAATTTTCAAGTGCCATTTTTGCGACTACAAGTCCAAGTAGTTGTGAGGTATCTGTTGCTTCCAAAGCTGAAGGAGGAATACCGAATTCCATTGGGTCAAAAGGAATTTTTGGCAGAAAACCGCCGCGTTTACAGTATGTATGATCAGGCTTTTTCGGGTCATCATCAAAATAATCATCAGGTGACCAGTGCGTATCGGGTATATCTGTTATTCCGTCAATTCCGTTAAAGATTAAACGCCAATACTCTTTAAGGGAAGCCGACCTGGGGAATAAACACCCCATGCCAATAATGGCTACAGGGTTGTTTGGCTGCATTTTTGATTTGTCAGGTTTCATAAGGATTTTAAATTAACAAATGAAATTTTTATATTTAATTACAATCTGTTGTGGTAGAGACAAGGCATGCCTTGTCTCCTTTTATTTTTTTTTGAGCCCGTCAGGGCATGGAGATTAAATCTGCGACAGTTCCACAGGCGTAAATCTGCCTGCGCCAGGCGGCAGAGAAACTCCCTGGCTTTTCAGCCAGTTTGTTCGTGTGACAACAGATGCTCCTAATAAAAGATTCAGTGCAACAGTAACAATTTTTCTGTTTTCAGGCTTTTCCAGAAAGGAGCCGTGAACCCATTCATTAAAAGCTCCCATGGCCGGGCCGCACCATATCTGAAAATCTATTTTACGTG